>JAFGHO010000069.1 GCA_016930085.1 Spirochaetales bacterium | reverse complement strand
TTTTGGCGCTTTTCTCAAAAAGCAAACTGTTTTTTGACATTTAATATAATTGTCTATATTGAAACAAGTTAGTGATAATTAAAACTGCATGTGAGAAAACCGCACTAATGGAGGCTTTTGTCTATTTTTTCAATCAGTCGTTCTGTAATCTCTTCGATTTCTTCCGGTTCTCCCGCCGTCTCTTGTCCCGCAAACCTTCTTCTTTTTTCTTTTAGCAGTTCGTCCGCGATATTCAACCCGGCCATCATTGATATTTTCAGCGGATCGTTCAATGTCGTATCCCGTTCGACTTCTTTTAGTTTACAGATGAAGTAATTGACAATCTTGTTGAGATAGTGTGAATCTTCCCCGGACTGAATGGTTAATGGAACACCGAGTATGGTTACTTTTAGCTGGTGTTTATCTTGTTTCATACGTCATCGAAAACTAATCCGCTTTCATTGCCGGTCGTGCCTGTGTTATACACACATCAGGGCACCTTGGGCTGCATCAAAATATATCCAGTTCCGCTTCATCCCCGCTTTCACCGTCCGGCGCATCAGGGTTATCCTTTTTCTCTTTTTCTCCGGATTCATCCGGAGTGGCGTTTTCTCCGTTATCTTCGACGGTCGAATTATCTGAAAACATGTCTGTGCCGTTCATATCCCGATTTTCGCTTTCTTCGGCTTCATCCATTGACGGGTTCTGATCGTTCTGTACCTGCTGCAGAGATGAAACGGATTCCTCATCACCATTGATTGCCCTGTTTTCCCCCTGACGTTCATCTGGTTCACTCACGTCATCCTCGAGCTGATTGAGTTTCGAGAGGGTATTCATTATTCCCTTTTCAATTTCCGCCTGTTCGTTTTTGAATTGGGCGACGAGGTTTTCCAGCTCCTTCATTCTTGACTGTGATATCTCCAGGGTATTTTTCAGCACGTCATTTTCTTTTTTCAAAAGGCTTATGAGTTCCACCGCTTTGTTTACTTTTTGCTCGAGTGCTTTTATCTGTTGAATCGTTATCATAGCGTTTCCCCAAAAAATCTTATTTTTTTACATGTATATTCCGTCTGCTGTTTGCGATGACACATTATTACCGTCCGGGTATCTCACTTCGCATCACATATCGGTCTCTGATTATATAAACGAATGAAAACGACGGCGCCTCTTATTCCTGCACCCCGGAGGAAGACCTGGCGATGTCAATGAGACTCGTAAAAGCATCCGGATCGTTTATCGCCAGATTGGACAGCACCTTTCTATCGATAACAACGCCCGCCTTCTTGAGTCCGCTCATGAACCGGGAATATGTTATATCGTGTGCCCTGCAGACCGCAGAGATACGGGCGATCCAGAGTGTACGGAAATCTCTTTTTTTTCTTTTTCTGTCGCGATATGAACTTCTCATGGCGCGTGCAACCGCTTCTTTTGCGGTCTTGAAATTCGTGCTTCGTCTTCCCCAGAAACCTTTTGCACGATCGAGTATTTTCTTACGTCTGTTTTTCCTTCTGGTTCCATCAATAGCTCTTGGCATAATAGTTCGCTCTCCTTCTATCAATTAATGCACGGGATTTTCCTATCCGTGATCTCGTTATCGATCTCCTGTTTTTCAGACTGAATTGATATGTTCCCGGTAAAGAGAATGTCTTCCCTTTATGATAATGTGAACCATCTACGATTCGATATCAGGATATTCGCTCAAGGAAAATCTTAACCGTACGGCAATAACTTTTTAATCCTTTTTGCCTCTACCGGATTAAGTATATGACTTTGACGCAAATGGCGTTTTCTTTTGCTCGTTTTCTTCGTGAGAATATGGCGTAATCCCTGCTTTTTATATTTTATCTTCCCTTTTCCCGTCAGTTTATAGCGTTTGGCAGCGCTTTTTCTCGTTTTCATCTTGGGCATGGTTATTTTCCCTCCTTTTTCGATTTTGGTTTCAGAAGCATCGACATGAACCGTCCTTCCAGCTTCGGATTTCTTTCAACTGTATATACATTTTCAAGAATCGAAAGTATCTTTTCCAATACATCTTTTCCTCTTTCTGTATGTGCCATTTCTCTTCCCCTGAATCTTATTGTGACCTTTACCTTGCAACCGTGTTCGAGAAATTCCTGAACATGTTTGACCTTGAAAAGAAGATCGTGATCGTTTATCGTCGGTTGCATCCGTATTTCTTTATCTTTTTTCTGTTTTGAACGCTTTTTAGATTCTTTAGTCAGTTTTTCCTGATCAAATTTATATTTGCCGTAATCCAGCAATTTACATACGGGAGGTTTTGCCGTCGGGGCTACTTCGACAAGGTCAAGCCCGGCTTCTTCTGCAATGGCAAGGGCTTTATCTGTCGCGACAATTCCCATTTGTTCACCATTCTCATTTATTAATCGTACCTCCTTTACCCGTATTCCGTTATTAATTCTCAGATCTTTTGTAGCCAATATACCTCCTTATACAATTATATCTTCCTATTATCATTAATATTTCAAGTTTTGTCAATTGTTGATTGCATGGTTATATACGATTTATCCCCTCCGATGCCCCTTACGGATAATCGGTAAGAGTAAATATATTCGAATTTTCTTCATTTATCAAAGCACCTTCCACACAATTAAGATTGTCCGGTACCAGGACCTGTTTGAAAACCTTGCCGCAAAAAGGCGGGCGTGCTGCATCAAAATAGTGTCTATGTATCGCTTCTTTCTCTGTCGATCCTGAAAGGCCGATATGTAAAGACAATCTCAATGACAATTTCCCCTTAATATAGTGATAATTACCGGGAAAGGGAAGGAGTATCGGAGTATTATTTTCGATAAAAACAGCGATCGATACGATATCCGGTGTTTTGACACCCAATATTTTAATCATTCCCGGTGACTGTTTTAGCGTTTTCCCATATACTGATGCAACCGTATCGATAGCAGAAGGAAGGCAGGCGTGGATACGCCCGTCGTTAATTTCATACACCGTACCGGGCGGAATATGACGGGCGGCGGGCAGGGGAGACTTTTTTCGGTTTATCTTCTTATCTGTTTTATATATACTATGACGGGAATCCTGTCGTATATGCAATCAAGGAGGGATATCCGTGAAAGATGTCATGACAAAAGCGATACGATGCCTTATTTTCTGTGCCGGAATGACCTGTTGCGTTTTCCCGGTTTTCGGTGGAGGAGAAAAAGAGTTCCGGTCAAAGGAAACACGGGAATTGAAAAAAGTGAAACTGGTCATGTGGCTTGTCGGCGACACGGTTCCCGATTATGATTGTGCGCTCGAAGCATTGAACGAACTCATGCTTCGCGATCTCTCGTCGACTGTGGAAGTGAATTTTACCACGTGGACGGACTGGACCACGAAACTGAGACTCGTCCTCTCCTCCGGGGAACAGGTGGACCTCGTGCATATGGCGCCGTGGAGTATCTACAATGAGCAGGCGAAACAGGGGGCATTGTACGCCCTCGAGGAGCTTGCGCCCGTCTACGCCCCGAAAACATGGGCGAGTTATTCTTCCGAAACACTGAAACAGGCATCCGTCAATGGTCACGTGTATATGCTTCCTTTTCGATACACCGATCCCGAAGGAAACGGTCTGCTTTACCGGCTCGATCTCGCCCAAAAACACGGGCTTGGGAAAATAAGAGGTATAGAGGATCTCGAAAGGTATATGAAAACGGTCAAGGAAAAGGAAGGAATCATCCCGTATAATGCAGGCGGTTTCGACAATCAGGTGATGTCGGAATTATTGGCCATGTGGATGGAAAGCTGGCCGGATTCCGCGGATGAAAATCTCGTTGTGGGGAAAATGAATTACATCAAGGTTTTCCAGAATGATCCGGAACATCCCTTTGTCCTCTTCGAACATGACACCTTTCGCCGTGCACTGACATATGCACGGCGGTTTTATCTGAACGGATACTGGTCGAAGAATGTTCTGGCGAACATGACCGATTCGAGGGAATCCTTTTTGAAAGGAACGAGCGCGATCACCAATCTTAATCCGATCAACGCGAATGAAGAATACAGGCGGCTTTCGGCAAAAAGCTCCGAATGGAAGCTGGACTGGTGGTCGCCGTACATGAAACTCCCGCGTCCTCCGAAAAGCCCGGCAAACAACAACGGGATGTCAATTCCCGTTTCTTCACGGAACCCGGAGCGGGCCCTGATGCTATTGGAGAAACTGCATCAGGACCAGGCATACGCGGATTTAACGACATTCGGTATACGGGGCAAACATTGGGAACTGGACGAGAAAGGTGAAATCATACTCCCCGACGGGGTGACCGCGGACAAAACGGGATTCCCATGGGACAGGCCGTGTCCGTGGGGCTGGAGGGAGGAAAAATTTTACCGGGTCGAACCGACAAAATTAAGCTCGACCTGGTCGGTGGTGAGGGAGTGGATCCAGAAAATATATGATAAAGGGACGGAAAAGAAATTCGCGGATTTCAAGTTCGACAAGGTTCCCGTGGAGGCCGAAATGGCGGCGATCGATACCGTGAAAACACAGTATCTTGACCCCCTCATCTGGGGAATGATCGATCCGGAAGAGGGATACGACGATATGATCCGACGGATGTATCAGGCAGGCCTCAAGCGGGTAAAAGACGAGTTTAGAAGGCAGTGGTCCGAATATCTTCGCAGCAAATAATGCCATTCCGGAACGGGGGATAAACAGGAAGGGGAACCCCCGGCCTGTTTTATATTATAAGGGTTTTATTAGATATGACTCGAAAAGAGGGGCGTACGACATTTTCACCGGTCAAAAAGAATTCCCGGGACAATACAAAAACGAAAAGGGAAATACATATCAAGATTCTCATAACGGTCACCCTCTCGGTTACCCTTTCCATCATTATTCTGACGATTGTCTTTTATTTTTATTTCGAGAATATCGTCATCAACAAAATATATGAAAGTGAAAAAAACAATCTTTTCCAGGCCGGCGTGAGTACGAAGCTTATGCAGGAACTGTCGAAGAGTATCGCAATACAGATGTTCAACGATTTTACCCTTTCCGGATTGTTTTTTACACCCTTAAACGATCCCGTCGAGATCTACAAGACGCTTACGCATTTCAAGAAATATAAAGATCTCATTCCGTATATTCATTCGATATATATCTACAATCCCTCGAATAACACCTATTACATCAATTCTCCGGCCAAAACATTCATGATACAATCGATCGGCACCTTTTTTGACGAAGAAATACATTCCATTCTGCAGAATTCCGAACACTTCAATACACTCATCCCCATTCCCCGCATTATCAGGGAACCCGGTGTGACGCAGAACTATTTCGATGAGTATGGTGTGTATACCTTTGTGTTCAATCTGTCCGGTGTACGAAGTATGAAACACTCGGGCACCATTATCATTAATATTTCGGAGAAATGGGTGCGGGATATCATCGACTCGGTGGATATCAATCCGGATATTAAAGTGCTCATCATCGATAAAGACGACCGCTTGTTGATCGGTGATACCGCAAAGAAACCGATGCTTTCGAATGCGCATATTTACGAATACATACGGGCCGTATTGTCGCCCGAAAATAAATCGGGGATTCTTCTCCTCGATCTGGACTCAAAAAGAACGCTACTCGTATTCTCATTCATCGAATCTTTTAAGTGGATATTCGTGAAACTGATCCCTTACTCGACAATAATGGACGATCTTTTTGAAATGAGAAAAAACCTCCTCTTCATCGCCGCCTCCATACTCCTGCTCGGTACCTTGTTTTCCTTTATTCTGGCAAAACGATTGTATAAACCCATCGACGATATCGTCAAAAAGCTTATCGCCATAGAAGCGGACAGGAAAAGCGATACGCTCCTTCTCAAGCAATATAATTTGAGAAGGCTTTTCACCCAGTCGAATGAACTGAGTGATTATGAATTAAACAGATTCCTTCAGGAACTCAATATCGGCCTCGATACCGATTGCGGTTACACGCTTTTGATGGTGAATATCGACCGGTATGCGGAAATCAGCGAACATTATTCCGGCCATGAGCAAAACCTCCTGCGCGTCGGTATCATCGATGCCGCGACACAGATAGTGAAGAAAAAGTATCGGAATGAAGGGATCGAAACATCGGATCATCAACTTGTTTTTATTATCAACATCGGGCATGATGCCGGCGACTCTGTCAGGGAGTCGGTGATGTCGATCGCGGAGGAGATCCGTATATACATCGAGAAAACGTATGAAATAACGGTGAGTGTCGTGGTCGGTTCAATGAAAAAAAGTAAAAAGGATATTTCTCTTCTTTATGAAGAAGTGTTGCATATGGCGCAATACAAATATATTCTGGGTAACGGGGTGATTATCGATGAAAGCCTCATCGCCGGGATGCACGGCAACAGGGATACATTCGTGTATCCCTATGAGAAAGAAAAACAGCTTGTCGAAGCCATGCATTATGCGGACAGGGATAGCCTCATCGCCGCCTTCAACGACATTATCGACAGCGCTTTGCCGTACGGGTATAACGCAATTATCACGAGCCGGAATACCGTTGCGTATACGGTTAATAAAACCATCAACAAATTGATACGGCGGCATATACTGGAGTTTTCATTCGACTTTTATAATTTTTTCTCGCGTCTGATCAATTCGGAAACAATCGGAGAGGCAAAAAAGCTTTTCAATGCGCTTTTTGACGTTTTTTTGTCCGCAATCGAAAAACGAAACAGTACCGCCCATAACTCGCTTGTCAATACGATTGTCGACGTTATTCATCATAGCTACATGGACATCAATCTCGGAATCTCGACATTCGCCTACAAATACAAATTGTCCGCCGCGTATCTGGGCCGGCTTTTTAAAAGGATTACGGGGAAGTCGATGACCGATGTGATCAATGAGGTTCGCATCGCGCGGGTTGAGGAACTTCTTGAAAATACCTCGCTTCCGATGCTGAAAATTATGGAAATGACCGGCTTCACCAATAAAACCCATTTTTACAAGATCTTTAAAAAATATAACGGGGTGACTCCGAGGTTGTACAGACAGAAAACGGTAACTGAAAAGAAGGAGTAGCCGGCATTCGGGGTTGATGAAGCTTTTTTTTGTTTTTCCTTATTGCATATCCACCCCCATATCATTATAATCTGCCCGTGATTCTTTTTATGATTTTGTCCGTACCGATATTTTATGTCCTCTTTTCGCTGTATAACACGATGGATACAGGGAAGATATCCATCAATTATGTCGATTTTTTCAAGGGCGCGGTCTGGTTTTTTCCTTCATTACTCATCACCCTTTTCTTTCAGCAGAAACATCCGGGGTCATACAAGGCTTTTTTTCTTTATATTCATTTTTTCCTGAAAGACCATTTTTGCTATACCGGTGCGGGGCTTCTGGGCTACATGGTCTTTCAGAAATTCCGTCTTCCCCGGACGTCAAAAAGCAGTATGCCCAATCTTTTCTCTTTTTTTTCCGGTTTCTATTCCCTTGTCGCAATTCAGTATTTTTTTATGTATTACGGCGATTATGATTTTTATCTCCTTTTTATTCTCCCTTTTATGTGGCTCTCAACGATTCTTCTTCTTTCATTTCTCACGGACAAATTTTTCGATGCATTCAGAACCACGAAGATTTTATACGGCTCGCTTCTCTTTTTCCTTCTCGTCGCACTGGGTTTTATCACGTGTTTCTATATGGCGAACCTCGTCTTGCTGTCGTTTATTCTGAGTCTCGTGCTTTTTGCCGGTTCCTGCGCGACATACTATTTCCTGAGGGATATATAATTTATTCCCCGTCCCGGGAAGCCGATATAGCACCTCAAAAAAAACCGTAGTCACGATTTTTTTTGATGAAAGGTTGTAAGTAGATTGAATACCTTTTCACGTAATGTATCGATCTTGATCGGCTTTTGAAAAATCGCGGCAGCCCCGAGCTTTTGCAGCTTTTCTTCTTCATAAGCCCTGTCTGCGCCGGATACGATAACGATCGGTATCTTTCTGGTGATTCCCTTCATGTGAAAATTGAAAAGCAGATTTTCTCCTTTTTCTGCACTCAATAAATCGAGATCAAGGGTAATAATGTCGGGCGGGTGCGTGCTGTATATTCTGTTCCAGGCTTCCTCCTGTCCGGTGGCGAATGAGGGAATCAGGGTTTCCTGAAAAATATCGGCGATATAGTGCTGGACCGACTTGTCGTCATCAATGATCAGGATATGTTTTTTGGTGTTCCACGGGAATTCGATTTTTTCCGCTTCGGGTTCGTTTTGACTTGAAAGTTTTATTTTCGCCTTTTTGTCTATATGTTTGGCCAGGGTGATAACAAAATGCGCTCCCTCGCCTTCTATCCCGATTTCCTTTATCGTTCCTCCCGCGTTCTGGATGCGTTTCAAAATGGTTTTACCGCCAAGCCCGTGCTCCGTTTTTGAATCGATTTCGGTGAGATTGTATTGCTGTTTCGAAGTCCAGCCGGTGAGAATGACGCTTTTCTTATCGGCGGGGATACCGCATCCGTTATCGCGGTAATGTATTTCATAAAACCGGGATTCACCATTGGCCGGCGGACTCGAATAAATTTCAATCCATATTCTTTTTTTCGGTTTTCCCTGCAATGCCTGAATCGAGTTGATAAGCAGGTTGATAAAGATATCCTCTTCGAGGTGAAAGTGATAGATCTTGTCGATAAGGACGGTTTTGTCCCCCGTGTTGTTCATGTATTCGAAGCTGATACCGAGATTGTCGAGCCGCTCCCTGTGGGTCTTTCTGATTCGGTCCAGAATTTTTATGAGATCGGAATAATAGTCGCCCTCCGCAATATAGTCGGTGCCGCGTTGGTGCGAGATGACCGCAAGGATATAATCCATCACCTGGTTCATATGATCGGAAGACCGTTTGTGATTGAACCCCAGGTTTTCGTAATGAACGGCCATCCGATTTGCCAGAATGCGAATATTCTTCCAGAATTGGTATTCACCGATTTTGGGATAGCGGTTGGTCACTGCTTGGATCGTTTTCTTGAGAAGCACGAGTTCGTTCTCGATAGAAGCTATATTTTTGTTGACGAAACCGGTCAGACTTTTTTGTGCGATATAGAGGTTCTTTGAGGTATGTGAAATCGTTGCCAGGCTTGTATCGGTTTCATGCCGGATATCCTTGACAGTCTCGATCGCTTTCAACACCTCTTTGGACAATTTGTTTCGCTGGAGTTCCAGATCGAATTTTTCACGCATTACCTTGTTCAACACCTCGGTTTTTCTGGTAATCTCGTTTTCTTTTCTCCTGATGGTGGCACTCAGATCCCGTAGCAGTTCCTCCTTGTGCAGCAGATCTTCCATGCGTTGCGTTTCACTGATATATTTCCCTTTCTGGTGATAATAAGCCAGTGAAGCGACATTGACCATGGATATAAGCCTGTTCAGCATGATTTTGAGGTTTTCTTCGTTTCCCTTTGCCAGTAATTGCTGGTTGATATTATTGAGTTCCATAATGCCGAAATGCGGAATCTGGAGGGAGACAAAATTTCTCGAGTTTCCTATTTTGATAATACCCACAATGACCCGTACATCTTCGTTCAGACGTTTCAGATTATGGCCGTCGTATGAATAAATAGGAATTTTCGCGTACTCCTGATTATAATCCTCGACATATTTTTTGACTTCCGGCACCAGCAAAACGGTGATCCCTTTTTTGTGCAGGGAATGAAATCTGTTGAAGAGATAGGGGATAACCCCGAAGTTTTCGATTTTTTTTCCGTCCTTTATGATATAATTCATCACCGGAACGAGTTTTTTTATTTTGGCGACAAACACCTTGATTTTCGCAACAAGTCCGAACAGTGTTTTACCGGTAATCCCGTATACGACCGCCCTGTCCCATTCTTCTATGGGAAGATGCTTCTTTTGGGTTTCATTTGTACCGTATAATACAAAAGATTCAATCGCCCCGGTGATCTTCAGGGACTCGACCATGATTTTTCTAAGGATTTTTTTGTAATTCATTTCTTTGGTAAAGTATTTTTCTTTCATATATCGCACCCGGATTCCGATTTTTTATGTTGACCGTTATTTGTCGGGTTACTGTATCCTTTCCCGTTAAAAAAATCAAGTCCATTAACCCTGATTTCCGGCAGGCGGTACGTATGAACGGCCGTACTGTCGCAGCAAATACGGGAAAGCTAAACCGGTTTATATTACCGCATCCGTTCCTGTGAGACGGTATATGTAATCAAAATCTAACGGTAAATACATCGGTCCAAAAAAAAGCTTGACATATGATGTTATCCATGATTAAATCAGTTGCGGATAGTGTAAAATCGAATGATTTTTTTGTAACCATGAAAAAGCTTGAAAGAAGTATTGATTGCTTTTGCAGGATCAAGATCAAAAAAAGCAATAACATAACCTATTCCTACCACAAGGTCGTCTCCTCGATTCTGGATGTCTGTGCCAATATCCTGCAATGTGAGAAAATGGGACTCTCGAGGGATGAAATTCTTGAGATAGTAGAACCGGCGCGGCAAATCCATTGGAGGTCACCTTTTATAAAACGACTGCAGGAATGGCCGCGGGGATACCCCGGTGATTTCGAGACGCTTGAATATCTTTTTACCGCGGAAAACAAGGCGGAAAAGAATACCGTTGAATATTTTTGTGAGGATTTTGCCCTTCACAGCCCGCCCGCACAACAACACAGGAATAAGACCCTCTTCCATTCACAGTTGATACTCGATATAGTGCTGAATCATTCAGGAAACGGTAATTCAGGACACAGGGAACCGAAAATTTTACTCATTTCTTCCGGTAACAGCCGCGGCGTCACGGTAATCAGTGATTGTCTGAAACATCTGCCCTGCAGGCTGTATTTGAATGATGCCGATGAAGAAGCTCTTGAGTTTTCCAAAAAAAACCTGTCCGCCCTGAACGATCGTTGCCAATATATAAAGGGATATTTTTCCGTAAGTATAAAATCGTTGATGGAAAACGGTCCGTATGATCTCGTCATCATCGGCGGATTATTCGATTATCTTAAAGACAAGCATATCAGGAAAATCGTGAAGAATGTATACAATGATATGTTGAATAAAAACGGGCTTTTATATTTCACCAATATAGGCAAATATAATCCGTATCGTCCGTGGATCGAATATCTGGCCAACTGGATACTCATCGAACGTTCGCGGTATGATATCCGGAAATTGCTGAACGAGACCGGTATTAGCGATTATCAGCTGGATATAAAAATGGAAGATACCGGTCTGACCCATCTGGTCACCCTCAAAAAACTGGGATAGCCGTGATAAACGGCCGTTTCTTTCTGTTCCGATACGGCTTCCCGGGGTTCCGCGTAATTATCCTGTTAGGTGAATGACGCCGATATGTGTCCGGAATAATCGACCTGCTTGAAAAGGACTCATACGGGAAATCCGCGTCTTGAGACAGACAGCGGCCGGATAAGCACCCCGTAAATTTAATCCTCACACGGGACGGTGTGTGAGGATTAAATCGGTATTGACATCAACCTTTTCCCGCGCTTCCGAGAACGTCCCTGTTCTTATTGATAATCATGTCTTTCAGTTCTTCCCGTGCGGGTTTGAGATATTTGCGGGGATCGAAGTTCGACGGATTTTCCGCCAGTTGTTTGCGGATAATGGCGGTCATGACAAGCCGTCCGTCCGAATCGATATTGATTTTACATACGGCGGATTTTGCCGCTTTTCGAAGCTGATCTTCCGGTACACCGACCGCTCCTTCCATTTGCCCCCCGTATGCATTGATGATTTCGACGTATTTGGGGAGGACGGATGAAGAGCCGTGAAGGACGATGGGGAAGCCGGGTATACGGCGTTCGATTTCTTCGAGTATATCGAAGCGGAGTTCTGGTACCTTTTCGCCGGGTTTTACTTTGAACTTGTATGCCCCGTGTGACGTTCCGATTGAAATCGCCAGGCTGTCGACCCCTGTTTTTTTGACAAACTCTTCGACATCGTCGGGATTCGTGTAATGGGAGACTTCATGCTGTACATGTTCCTCGATTCCTGCCAGAACGCCGAGTTCTCCCTCGACGGTCACGTCATGCCGATGTGCATAATCAACGACTTTTTTCGTCAGTTCACAATTAGCTTCAAACGAAAGATGTGAACCGTCGATCATGACGGATGAAAATCCCATTTCGATGCACGATACGCAGAGTTCATAGCTGTCGCCGTGGTCAAGGTGAAGGGCGACGGGGATGGGATGTTCGCGGGAGTTCACGATCGCCATGGCGCCTTCAGCCATGTAACGGAGAAGCGTTTGATTGGCGTACTCCCGCGCCCCTTTGGATACCTGAAGTATGAGGGGCGACCGGCTTTCAAGGCACCCGAAGATGATCGCCTGCAGCTGTTCCATGTTGTTGAAATTATATGCGGGAATCGCGTAACCCCCGTTTATCGCTTTTTTAAACATCTCTTTGGTATTTACAAATCCAAGTTCTTTATATAGACTCATAAAAAGACTCCTTTGATCGATTGATATGGTGAATAACCTACTATGATCATAAAACCGAATTCTGTCAAGTGCGCATGAATCATTATATTGTCATCGTCACATTGGGGAAACCGTTTATGAAGAGACTTGCAGGTATTATCGCAGTATTTTTATGTTTTCTGTCATTGTATGGGTGCCGCGGTCATGCGGCATTTCTTTTTCTATTGAGGGAATACCGGCATGAGCTTCTCCTCAATGACACGGCAACCTATCAAGAAATTACGAACGCATGCAGGAAAAATAATATCGAGCCGCGTTTTATCGTTGTGGAAAAAGACGAAGATATTTCTTTCAAAGAGTATATTGAAGCATCGGATGCCGGTATCGTTCTGCTTGATTCCATGCTGCATGAATCACCCATGGACATCGCGAAGGCGTTCGATACCAGGCTTTTCGTCACATTAAGAAAGGTTTCCGGTGAAAATGTGACGCAAAATCTCCTTTCGGTCGTCTTTGACAGAAAAAAGGGATTTGCAATGGCGGGAGAGCTTACCGCGCGGTTGCTTGAAGGAGGAATAACTACGGGGGAAACAACATCGGAGGTATCAGGAGGCGGTAGTAAAAAGGCCGGGATTATCGTTTACGCTTTGACGGAAGAAATGAACCGTGAGAATGAGGCATTTATGAATGGTTTTTCGACGGTACTCGATGAATCTGCAATCGTTCTCAGCGAAATCGAGAATATCAACGACAGGGTAAAGATAAAGAATACGATAGACGATATGAGAAATGACGGTGTGGTTATATATTTCCTCAGGGCTTTTATGATGAACTCCTATTGTCTCGAATATCTGAAAGACGGGGGAGGGCTGGCCATCCTCGAAGAATGGAATCTCTCAACCGGCTATGATGATATCGTCCTCATGTCCCTTGATGATGATATTGGGGAACTTATCGGGGAGGTGTTTCGTCTTATCGGTGTACCGGATAACGGTAAAGCACGATGGAAGGAGCGTGTGCTTATGGGCGATATAAAAATACTCTGGGGCCGTGCCGCCGAATGGCCCGAATATCTCTCCGACCGGTTTGTCTTGAGGAAAAAAACAGGAAAGATCGAGGAGTCATCGGAATAACGGATCGGCGCGCTATGATTACGGAAGATCGACTGCGGCCGTGTATCAAGGCGGTGGCGGAACCCGGCTGACTCTTTGGAGTGTGCCGCGTGTATTTTGTGGAGGGGGAAAGAAAAATGTTTGACAAAGTTATTTCATCCTCCTATAATTTGAAGTAATTTAAAAAACAAGACTCATAAAAGGTAAAGGAGCGGATGATGAACTCGATGGTACATAAAAGAAGACCGATTGTATTTTTACTTCTACTTATTCCGGTCATGGCAGTCATTGCGGAAAACAGAACGTTGCATCTGGAATCGAAAATACTCGAGAGTTTTGAGGACGATCCGGATACGGGAGAAGAACTGCTTTCACGATGGGTTGTTATTCCGAGCAGGTTCGTAAAAATGTATCTCGACAAGCGTGATAATCAGGAAAAACCGGATATCACGGTAAAGAAGGTGAATGCCTGGCCCGAAGCTTTGTACGGGAAAAACCTCGAGAATCTTCCCCTTTACTGTCTTGGGCTGCATACCTCCTTTACCCGGAAAGGCTATAATTATGTGGACATTATGCCCGCCCGGCAGTTCGATCCGGCTGTCGACCTGAGAGAGTATGTGGAGGGTAAAGACGATCCGAAAGATATCGTGCCCTCGGCAAGTAAATGCAACAAGGATTATGTCATCGACAGGGACCGTGTTATCTTTGTCGACAAGGACGGAAAGGAGTGGGTATCCGACCCGATTGTGTTCGAGGGGAGAGCGCGCGGGTTCAGTGTCTGGGTATGGGGTTCCAATTACAACTATTATATGGAAGCCCATTTTGAAGATTACAGGGGAATCGTCCACGTTATCCATCTTGGCGACCTCAATTACAACGGATGGAAAAATTTGACCGTCGATATACCTTCCGCGATCCCGCAGTCGGAACGGTATATCCCCCGAACCAGAAGACTTAAGCTCGTCAAATTGAGAATGTGGACAAGGCCGACGGAACGCGTATCGGGCTTTTTCCTCTACATCGACCAGATGAAGATTATAACCGATTTATACGAAACCCGGTATGATGGTGATGAACTTGAAAATCCGGAGACGTTACAGGAAATCTGGGGTGAGTGCTACTATTAAAGGAAGGAGTGAAGAGATGAATAAGACAAGAATCGCAGCAGTCGTCGTTGTAATCCTGTTTCTCGGCCGGGGTATCTATTGTCAGGACAAGGAAATATTGGGAGACCGGGCACAACAGATACTCAAAGAAATCACCGTCGAACAATTCGAGGATCCGGGTTTATGGTACGGGGCCATTCCGTCCGACGTCGGTATCATTACATTGAGTCTTCGTGAGGGAAAACCCAAGAATCTTCTTGAAACGGAAAATAACGAAAGGCTCATCAGTGACGCGCAGTACGGTCTGCCTGCGGGAAGATACGTTCTGGGAGCGAAGATACATTTTTACAAACGCTCGATTTCCAGTTTTTCGATATATCCCGTCAGGCCTATTCCGATTGAAGGTATCACGAAACGTATCTCCGTCTGGGTAATCGGCCGTAACTTCAGACATAAATTGAAGGTCATCATAGAAGATTTTTTCGGTATCAGACACGAACTGACGATGGGAGATCTTACTTTTAAGGGATGGCAGAAAATGACGGTGACCGTTCCCGGATCGATTATGCAGGAAGAATACCACTATACGAACAAAGCCGGTATAAAAATCGTCGGATTCAAGGTCGATTGCGATCTTTTGGAATCATACGGGACATTCTATATCTATTTTGACGACCTGAGTGCCGAAACGGACCTTTTTGCCGAGGAATACAGGGACGAAGATGATGTGCCGGATAACTGGTGAGGTCATCGACAATTTTCTTGAATATAACGGAAGGACGGGAGCCCTCATGCAGGTAATGAGGGCTCCTTTTACTATGAGACGCTATGATGGTAAACTATGGGAAATGAAAACATTATATATCCAGAAAAGGAAATGAAAAAGATTGAAGATGCGATCAGGCATTATAGTGTTATCTTGAAAACAACAGTCGATCCGGGTCAGCAGCGGCGCGTGGGCAATAAACTGCGAGAATTAAAAACGTATCGTGAAAAAATACTATCGATGTTCGATATTCAGGAAAAAGAAGAGGGGCGGCAGCGTTCGATTTCAAATTCGCTTTCAAAAACAGAGGAAGAAAGCTTCCTTCAGCGGCTTATTGCGGTAAAGGGAGAAAAAACGGATATCGATATCGAAGTGTACTATTTGACACTCTATATGGATTTTTTTTATGCCGAGTTTCTGTCGATTTTCAGCGAGAGAAAGATGAAACTCGATTTTAAATATTCAATGGATAGGGATAATTTTCATCAAAAATTTCTCACGGTAAAACGAAGGCTTGATGATTACGTACAGGAGGCCGACCGGATACGGGAAGGAGTTTATGCCAAAGAAGTGGAAATCGATATGAGAAGGAGAAATATCAAAATCAAGAGAAATCTCTTCATCGAAGCATATCGATACTTCAAGAATATACAGTCATTTACCACGGATCTGTTGACGGATCTCAAATCGGACGGACTCAAGTGTCTAAACGGAGACGATATTATCAGTTTTGAACTGATCGAAGAAAAAAGGTATCTGGAAGGATTCATCGTGAAAGAAGGACTTGATGAACTCGACCGTTTCACCGAAGAAGTGTTAGACTATTTAAATATACCGGAAATTGAAGTACAGGGTTAAAAGGTGCAGGGAGATATAGAGGTTAATTCAGTTATTGGTGAAAATTCAGTCTTTGAAGGGAGATATTCGATAAAAGGTAATCTTCGTATTGACGGGCAATTTGAAGGTGAATCCCTTTTTGTCGATCAGCTTACCGTCGGGGCAAAAGGAAGGGTCAAGACCGATATCATCGCGACGAGTGTCGTGATCGAAGGGATTGTTGTCGGCAACATCTCCGCGTCCCGTCGAATACTTCTTCTTTCCTCGGCGCGCGTTCTGGGGAATATCGAGACGCCCGAACTCATTATCCAGGAAGGCGTTATTCTGGAAGGACGGTGCACCATTTCCCGGATGCAGATAAAAAATACAAAAGAATATATCGAATCCCTCTATGAAAGAAATCACGATATACAAGTTCGGCGGGGTGAAGGGGAATAGATATATTTAAAAACAATATAATTAATCAGGATAATAAAACGGACATTGTTGTTATGAGAGTCTCTCCTGTTACATTGAAACAAACGGATTAAGAGAAACGTTCATGCAAGTGAGAATGTCGCGGTACAAAATGATTGGAGAAAATGCCAATGAATACGCTTGTGGCGGGAGATAGTCTGTTCGGATTTACCGTGCGATCGGTTATGGAAATTCCGGATCATCAATCATGCCTCATTACACTCGATCATGTAAAAACCGGGTGCGAGTTTATACACTTCCTTAATACTGACAGGGAAAAGCTTTTCAGCTTTATTTTCAGAACGCCGCCGGATGACGATACCGGTATTCCCCATATCATCGAACATGCCGTCCTCTGCGGCTCACGGGCTTTTCCCGTCAAAGACCCCTTTGTCCTTCTTCTCAAGGGAAGTATGAAGACCTTTCTTAATGCATTTACCGCGCCTGATTGCACCATGTACGTCGGCAGCAGCACACTGGATCAGGATTTTTTAAACCTTATGCATGTGTATGGCGATGCGGTTTTTAATCCGCTGCTTAAGGAAGAAGTCTTTATGCAGGAAGGGTACCACCTCGAGTTTGATGAAAAAAATCCCGGGCGGCTCAGCATCGTCGGTGTGGTGTATAACGAGATGAAAGGAAATTATTCCGATCCCGAATCGATTGTGTATGAATATTCCTGCAGGGCTCTCTTTCCAAACACGACCTACAGGTATGAAGCAGGAGGAGATCCCGAACATATTCCCGATCTCACTTTCCGAAAGCTTCTCCGTTATTACAGGAAATACTATCATCCTTCAAACTGTAAAATCTTTGTTTACGGTGATATCTCGACGGCCGACATCTGCGAATTTGTGCACGGGCGGTTTTTGTCCCCCTACGGCCCGCGTTCGATAAAGTCGTCGATCATGTGTCAAAAAAGATGGAAAAGACCCCGGAATATCGAAAAAACATTTGCTTTGGCCCCGCATCTCGAGACAAAAGCACGCTCGATTATAACGATTAACTGGCTGATCGGTCCCGTCACCGATTCCCTTCTTCTTTTATCCTTCAGGATACTCGCTGAAATTCTTGTCGGTAATGCCGGTTCACCCCTGCGCAAGGTCCTTGTCGATTCGGGACTCGGCGAGGACATATCGCCCGCGACCGGACTTGAAACGGGGTTCAAGGAAATGGTGTTTTCCATCGGATTGCGGGGCACGGACGAGTCGAAAAAGGAAACGATGTTGTCGCTCGTCACCCGTACGCTCGAAAAACTGGCATCAGACGGGTGGGACGACGAGCTTCTTCGGGCCGCCGTGCAACGGATCGTCTTCAGGAACCGCGAGATATCGTCAAGCGGCGGACCTTACGGATTACGGCAGATGATGAGGGTCCTCAAGGGATGGTTGTATGATGCAAATACGGCGGACTCCTTTTTTTTCGATGAGCGGATGGATGAGTTCCGGGAACGGCTCGCACGGGAGAAGGACTATCTGCAACATCTCCTGCGAACATATCTTATCGACAATAATCACAGAACACTTCTTATTGTGAAGCCGGATCACGCACAAAAGCGGCGCGAGGAAACGAAGATCCGCAAACGGCTTTCGAATATTGAATCGAACGAAACCGAACTCGGGAAAATCAGGACGGCCATGGAGAAATTGAGAAAGTATCAGGAAACACCGGATTCTCCTTTCGACATAAAGAAAATCCCGTCTTTGTCGCTTCGCGATATGCCGAAAAGTCCCCCCGCTATTCCCATTGAAAAGCGGCTCGTGCACAATTCCGTGCCGCTTTACTTTCATGATATCGGGACAAACGGGATCGTGTATGTCGATGTCGCATTTGATATGAGCGGTATCGACTGTGAGTTGATTCCGGCCATGACTATGTTCAGAAAGGCCGTCAGCGGTGCAGGGCTGCCGGGCATAGGCTACGAGGTTGTCGCGAGAAAATTGTCACTGTATACCGGCGGGTTTTTCGGTACGTTTTCTACGAATACGGACGTGGTCAGCGGGGAACATCGGGCATATACCATATTCAGAGTAATGGCACTCGAGGAGAATGTCAAAGAGGCACTGTCATTGATGACCGATCTTCTTCTTCACGCCGATTTCACGGATACCCGCCGTATATCGGATATGGTTTTCGAATTACGCAACAATTACCGTTCATCACTCATCCCGAGTGGTAATTTCTATGCCTCACTTCGAGCGGGAAGCAGGCTTTCCCCGTCACTTTCACTCGAAGAGAAAGTGAGGGGCATCGAACAAATTCTCTATCTGAAAGAGCTTTCCAGGGGACTGGATGAAAAAATAGAAACGGTAAAAATGCAGCTATCGAGGGTACGGGATGAACTCGTCAACCGGCATCGGCTTGCACTCAATCTGACGTGTGAAAAAAAGTACCTTGACGTCGTCGAGAAGGAGATGGAACGAATGGTCGGAATGATTCCGGCCGGCCGGCCGCCGGCCGAGGACAGGACCGTCTATCGGAAACCCGCCTTCGATGATGAAGTTGAAGCCATTGCAACGACGACAAATGTCGGATATATCGCCCGGGCGTTTATGGGAGCCCCGTATACGAACAAAGAAAATGCCCTTCAGGCGGTCCTTTCCCACCTTCTCAACACCGGTTATTTATGGGAAGAGGTGAGGATGAAGGGCGGGGCATATGGCGCGTCAGCCCAGCTTTTTGGAACCGACGGTATTTTTATCTTTTCTTCTTACAGGGACCCCAATATCACGAAAACCCTCAGGGCGTTCAGGGATTCGCTCCTCGCCGTCAGGGGTAAAACATTGTCGTCCGACCAGATTGAAAAGGCGGTTATCGGGACCATCAGTAAAAGCGAGAAGCCCTATACACCGGCAAAACTCGGGTATATCAGTTTCAAGCGCCTGCTTTATGGTATTTCCGATGAAATAAGACAGAAAAGAAGGGATATTATCCTCTCCACCGATCACCACTCACTTGCTTCGGTTTCGGACCGGCTTCTCGACGCATATGACAAAGGGGTATCGGTCGTTATTGCGGACAGACAATCGATTCTTGGTGAAAGCAGCCAGATGCAATCGCTTTTATCCGGCTTGTGGGAAATAGAGACATAAAATAATTCCTTGTATTCTCTCTCCTTACAAAAGAACAAGGTACCGTTGAGGACGTAAGGAAATCGTTTGCGGTTCCCGGAAACTGCACGGCAGGTTTTGGGAACCGCATATGAGGGAAAACTATCTGGTCGCCTTATCCAGTTGTTCCTTGAGAATTTTTTTGTGTTCAAGGAAATTGAAGGATCTCTTTTTTTCCATCTCTTTTCTGACGGAGTCTTCGAGTTTTCTCATACCATCAGGAGAAATGTCCTTGTCAAGGATCATATCGTAACGAAACTCACGCATTTCCCAGGAATAAACATTTGAAGCATTCTGTATCGGTTTTTTGGTAATATCACAATAGGTTACGTTCATCGCTTTACACCTCTCTCACATGATTTAATGAAAAATCTATATCAAAGTTACGATTTTATCAAGCTTTTTCTGTTATTTTTTTTCCTCATTTCGGCATATCCATTCCGTCGGGCGGTTTCAATTCCTTATATATTCTCGCGATCATGATTCTCGATGCCCTGAGAAAGATATACTCGGGGGTATTCATTTCACCGAGCGAATATGCGTAAAGCTCGTCCCCGGACGTCACGTGGCCGCCCCGTTTTTCCACTTCATTAATAAGTCTTTGCAGGTCGTCATGCGGAAACGCCTTTTCGGGAAACACGGTTTCAATATTTCCGGCAATAATGAAATCGGCGAGTTCATTCAGCCGTTTTTGATTCATTGTATCGGTTCCCGGCAGATAAAGGCTTTTTACCTCGAAATCGAATGCCCTTCCAAAATAACGGAATGCGTCGTGAAGGGTAACGAGAATCCTTTTTTCACCGGGAATTCGGGAAGCCCAGCTGCCGATGTAGCGGCGGACGAAACTCAATTCCTGACCGTATCTGATAAACGTGGAACCGTAGTCGAATTCGAACTCGGGATCGACTGTGGCAAGGATATCCACCATATAGCGGAGTATCTTTTCCCATAAGGTAAGATCCCACCATACATGGGGATCGTATCCGCTTTCATACAGGTCCGATCTGATAAGGTCCTCTTTCGAAAGACAGGCGGTAATCGCCCTGCAAGGAACCGTTTTGCCGACCCGTTCGAGGGTGTCGGAAAGACCGGGTTCAAGGCCGAGTCCGTTATAAATGACAAGATCGGCGTCCATCATCAATGTTTCGTCTGATTCGGTTGCCTTGTAAAGCAGGGGGTTGGTTCCAGGCTTTATGATGATGGGGGTCGGATTCGATCGGTAGCGTGCGAACATGTACACCAGTTCACGGATAAAATCAGTTGTCACGACGATATTGAGCGGTTCGGGTCTGTAGCGGCTTTCATGGTCGTCGTCCGTCCGTGGCACCTCCTGAATCGATGTCGAGGCCGCCGGTTTCTCTTTCCCGCCGTTTCCGCAGGCAACCGGAATCACTGCCAGTGAGGCCGCCGAAAAGACGAATGCGGTCAGGGTCATCACGATAAGCCGTCGTGAAGGTTTCATATGGTCCTCCTCGGTTTTCGATTTATTCCGGGCCGGATACACGTATCTTGCTTCGGGCCCGGCCGCCGGTATCCGTTTTCATGTATAATAATGTAGTCCCTTGAAGAAGTTTCTGTCAAGTGAGCGGGGGCCGGACCGGTGATGCGTGAAGCACGAAGGGAATTTCATTTCCATGAGGAAACGGTTTCCAACGGAAGTTGCTTCTTTGGAGGAGGCGTTGTTACGCTTCGTGTACGGTGGTCCATCAATGCGGCCGCCGGGCGGACGACGCCCGATGCAGCTTTTTCGCCCCCAGTACCAGAAGGTACACGGTCCCGGAAAGAACGATGATCGTCGCACCCGCCGGAAGATCAGGGCCATAACTGATGATGAGTCCGCCGATCGTATACAGAAGGCAGAGGAGAATCGAACTCAGGGTCATCTGCCAGAGTTGTCTCGTGAAAATTGATGCGGTCGCCGCGGGCAGGGAGAGAAGCGCAATAACCATGACGATTCCCACGATCTGAATAAGGACAACAATCGTGAGAGCGGTGAGGACGAGAAGGGCGAGCAGGTAAAAACGCACGTTTATCCCCCGAAGGCGCGCATATTCGGCATCAAAAGAGATTGCCAGAATCCTCGTGTAGAAGAGGATACCGGCGGTCATGATAATGACATCGAGTATTCCGATCAGCATGAGATCCTGCGGACCGACCATGAGGATGTTGCCGAACAGGTAACTCATGAGATCCTCGCGGTAACCGGGTGTGGCGTAGATAAAGAGTATTCCCGTCGCCATGCCGATCGCCCAGATGGCACTCAATACCGTATCGATTCGCTGTTTGCTGTACAGGGTGACAAGTCCGATAATAATAGCGGCCGCCAGGGCGAAAACGATGGCGCCGTGCAGCGGTTGGATGAAATCAAGTCCGGCGGTCACATTGAGGTATTTTGCGATACCCATGCCGCCAAGTATACTGTGGGCGATCGCGCCCGCGATATAGGTGATTCGTTTTACGGTAATATAGCTTCCCACGACACCGCAGGCGATCGAGGAAAGGATCGCCGCGAAAAGCGCGTATTGAAGAAAGGGGAAAACGAGTACATCGCTGAAAAAGGCCGTCATGACATTAATTCCTCACATTCTCTTGAGTGTTCAACGAGATTGATATCGTAGTTATATATGGTTTGAATATCATTCCCGGTTAATTCTTTTGACGCGTGTATTTTTACGCTTTGATTGACGCATGCGATACGGTCGGATATTTTCGGAACAACACCCAGATCATGGGAAACGAGCAGCACGGTGATGTCCCGGGATATATCCTTGATAAGACAATAAAGCTGCTGTTCCGTGGACCTGTCGACGTGTGCGGTGGGCTCGTCGAGGAGGAGAAGCCGGGGGGAGGAAGCCAGGGCACGCGCGATCAGGACACGTTGCCGCTGGCCGCCCGAAAGGGAGGAAAACCGGCGCGGGCCGAAATCACGGAGGTTGACTTTTTCGAGCGCTTCATGGGCTGCCTGTCTGTCTTTCTTCCGGTAAAAAAGCCCGCCGGAAAGACCGAGACGTCCCATTAATACGACATCGATGACGGCAACGGGAAACTCGGGATCGAATATCGCATACTGCGGAACATACCCGGTTGTATGCTCGTTGTGTTCGGGCGATTGTGAAAATACCGTAATGTGTCCGCGATCAGGTCTGATAAGTCCGAGGATGAGTTTGAGTAATGTCGTTTTTCCGCTTCCGTTCGGACCGATAATGCTCACCATTTCGTTTTCATAAAAACTCAAGGTAACATCCTTGAGGACGTATGACTTATCATATGAGAAACTGACGTTTTCCATTCGGATAATTTCTTTTTTCATTTTACTCATCCCCCTCGTCCGTGATTCAATGTGCCGGACATATTGCCATGTATTTCACGTGACGGTCCGGCTATCCGGTTCGCCCCGCGCGGCACTCCAGATAAAATGATTCACATTCGCTGCATTTTTTAAGAGGATGGTTCGCCTTGAACCTGTCCCAATGCTCTTTCTGATCGATAGAAAGGATACCGCTTCCCTGGCAGAGCGGACAGAGATTCTCGAATGATTTTAATATGGCATTTCGTATAAATGCCGATTTATTCGGGAGTTTTTTCAATATCGCGGCAAGAGACGATTCGACTTTGAATGTCACCACATCATGTTTCTGTTTTGCCATGGTCATTGTTCTCCTTCTCTGCTATTATAATATTACTTTGTAATACCGCTGTCAAGGAGTCTGCATACGGCGGATTGCGAGTCCCGTGAGACAATTTTCCGTCATGCAAACGATCGATTTCAAATGAAACCGGCTTGTGAGAAAACGGGGTCGTCTTCCGCTGAGGCGGATTTATGCGGGTACGGAATTTACTCGAAAACGAAAAAGTTTTCCTTGTGTTTTTCTACGTCAAATCCTAATGTGGCGCCGAGTTTGATAAGGCGCCGAATTCTGTTGAGTACGGAAAAATCCATTTTACCGTCGAGTACTCTTGACGCGGCATGCTCCGCCGCTTTTAGCAGTTGAAATACCCTGTCCTGTGCCCGTGTTATTTCCGGTTCACTTCCGAAACGGCGACAGGTTTCAAGCAGATGAATGATAATCCTTGTCGGTTCCTCTTCGATCATATCGGTTAGCCGTTCCGCCTGGTAGGAGATGATCGAGGAGACTTTCGTTTTAAGGCTGTCAATATCAACGTTCAACTCGTATTCGTTTGCAAAAAGCATCAGATCCTTGATGCGGCCCAATGTCGCTTCAGAAGGAACAACCGTGCGGTCATTGAGTAATTGCTCGAGCATACGGTCGATTAGCAGCTCCGCGAGATCGATAATGGTGTGCGGTCCGCTGACGTTCATCTTTTTCAAATAGACGAGGGCACTCCGCGTTGCGTTGAATGATTCGATACTGTTGTTTATGCAACGATCGACAACGTGGGAGGAAACGGAATCGGTGATATGTGTTTTGAGTTCGACGGGCAGATCGGCGACGGAAATTTCGATTTCTTCCTGATGCTTGTCGCCCGGGACGTCCTCCCTGAGGGTGAGTGAGATCCCTTCGAGTTCCTTTTCCTTTAATGAAAAAACGTATGTCGTTTCATGCTGGACCATATAATTTCGTACGGTTACCCGTCCACGTTTTTCAACCACGGTTTTATTGGTACCCGGTTTTTCGGCCGAGAAATCTGCGAGTTTGAATATACCGTAGGTGTCGTTTTTATAGGTTTTGCTGGCCCAGAGTTCGGACAGAATAAAAATCGCCGCTCCATGCTGAAGTCCCTTTTTTTCCTCGAGGATAATCGATTCAACGATATTTCTTCCGGATCCGAAAGAACTGATGTTGCTTCGCGCGGTTTCAAGTTCGGAGAGAAACGGTGTGGTAATATCCTTGTCATAGGGCAGGCCATGGAGATCGAGGGCCTTTATCGCGTATCTCATGTTCTGCATTGTTTCGATTCCGGAGATATCCGAAAAAAACCAGCCGCAGGAAGTAAACATGTACATGGCGTATTTCTGGCCTTCCATGAGTGAAAAGAAACGCTTCAGTATGCCGGTATCGGAAGGGTCTGACCTGTCGACATATCGCCGGATAAAATTGGTTCTGTTTGCTTTTTCAGTTATGACATCGATATAGGTATTCCTGATCTCCATGGGATCGTGGGAAGAAAGCGTCGTCATTTCCCTGATAAAAAGAGCGCGAAGTTTGTCCCGAAGGGATATAAAGGCGTTTCGGAGGGGTGTACGCCATTCCTGGTTCCACCCGTCCCGGCTGCCTGTCGTACAGCCGCAATTTCTGTACCATCTGGCTACACCATGGATGCAGCTCCATGATGTACCGTGTCCCTGTTCACCTTCTTTCAGTTTGACAAGGCAAGTGGGAGGATACATATCGAGATACATGCCGTAGTTCATAAAAGTAAAATCATCGTTTTTTTCTACGAGTTTTATCAGGGCCGCGAGACACATATCGCCAAAGGGTTCGTGATGTCCGTAGACTTCTCCGTCTGTGGCGATATTCACGAGGTAGTGGGGGTCCGCATTCTGTTTAAAAGATATCAGTTTTTCATATAACCTGTCCGCATTACGAAGAAAATTCTGAAACGAGATTCCGGTTGCGAGGATATGATTATAGAAAAAAACGGCGATAGAGCCATGGGGCCGGTCAATCTGATATGCCTGGCCGCTCGGGACGGGATTATGGTGTAACGGCTGCCATTTGTTCGCGCCGATAGGACAAATGGCTTCCGCCTGCCAGGGAGAGAGAATGATGAACCGTATCCCCTGTTCGATCATTAAATCGATTACCGGCATGCTGACCGCCGCCTCGGGCAGCCAGATCCCTTCCGAATTTCTTCCAAAATGGGCCTCGAAATCCTTCAGACCCCAGATAATCTGGGTTCTGGCATCCTCCGGAGAGCAGAGGGGAAGAATGGTGTGATTATAGGCCTGGGCGATTGCGTTGCCGTGCCCGTTATTACGTTTCATGCTTTCCCTGTCCGCTTCGAGGATATTTTCGTAAACATGATCCGTGTTGGTTTTGAGCCAGTTGAGGAGTGTGGGCCCGAAATTAAAGGAAATATAGGCGTAATTGTTGACGATATCGGTTATCTGGCCGAAACCGTTCAGCGTCCGGGACATGGAATTGGCTGCATAACATTCTTTTGTAATACGTTCATTCCAGTCATGATACGGATAGGCGGAAGGTTGAGAGGGAACAAGCCCGATCCATGGATCTTCACGCGGTGGCTGGTAGAAATGGCCATGAATAATGAGGTTGTTCTTCATATATCCCATTGTACGGTTTTCATGTACTTTGTAAAGCAGGTTCGCCTGAATAACCATAGCGCACTTCTCGTGCCTTTTGCCCCCGGTCTTCTCCGGTCGCCGTACACAGGCGGCTTACGGGACAAGGCGGGTAT
Organism: Spirochaetales bacterium; assembly: GCA_016930085.1. NCBI lineage: Bacteria > Pseudomonadati > Spirochaetota > Spirochaetia > Spirochaetales > Spirochaetales bacterium. The sequence continues at coordinate 119,023 of JAFGHO010000069.1, read as the reverse complement.
TTTAGCCAGATCGCGGGCATATCGATGAAAAAATCAATGTAACAAAAAAAGCCGGGACTTCCTTCATCTTGACACACCGCCACGCATTCACTAGTATATAGGGTGTTATTACGAATGAAGATCGGATGTGATTATGAGAAGAGAGCGGCTTGAACAATTAACCCTGGATGAACTCAAAAAAATAGCGCACGATATTGATATTCCCGTCCCCGATGATATCGACCGTGAAACACTTATCAAAAGGGTTTGTGAATCGTACGATGAACGGGAGGAAGAAAGGGAGTTCGATAATGTTTCGGTGAAGATCGAGGGAATGAAGTACAGACTCTCGCGCGATGAAGAGCTGGATGTCCGCGACAGTGAAGAGATCGTACTGCCGGATTCATACGGGACGACTCGGATTATTCTGATGGCGCGCGATCCGTACTGGGCGTTCGCGTATTGGGAGATCGATAAACAAACATTGCGTCGGATAAAAACGGATCAGGGATTCGAGGGGCTGTTGTTGCGTGTGCACGACATAAAACTCATCGATTTTAACGGGAATAATTCAAATTTCTATTTTGATATTCCCGTTCTGCTCAACGATGGCAAATGGTACATCAATGTACCCCACCCGGACAGCGTCTATATCATTCAGCTATTGTATTCATCGAACGGTGAGAAGAAATTTATCGCACAATCGAACGTGATCAACTCGCCGCGTGAAAATATTTCCGGGGTGATCGATAATGAATGGATCGCTGGCTCCACGGACAAGATCATCGATTTAATCCGGAAGGATTTTGCCAGTTTTCATCCCGCCTCAGCGGGGATTCCCCAGCGGATAATATCATTTGTCAGCTCGAGCTATATCCCGTACGGATAGACGGAACGATTGAAGATCGAAAGGAAAAAAAATGTCAAAGGGTTATTTTACATTGGTGCTGCATGCCCATCTGCCGTTCGTGAGGCATCCCGAACATGAAGCCTTTCTCGAAGAAAACTGGCTTTTCGAAGCAATCTCCGAAACATATCTCCCCCTTCTGCGGGTATTCGATCGTTTGCAGCATGAAGGGATTCCGTTCAGGATTACCATCAGCATATCGCCGACTCTCGCCGCAATGTTATCCGACGAGCTTCTCACAGGACGCTATCTCCGCTACACTGAAAGACTCATCGAACTCGCGGAAAAGGAAAAAATGAGAACGGAGAACGAGCCGGAGTTTCATACCCTTGCCTGTATGTATGTCGATATGTTCAAACAGAATCATCATGATTTTATCGACGTCTATGGAAAGAACATCCTGAAGGGATTCAAGAAGTTCGAGGAAAAAGGTTGTCTCCAGCTTATCACCTGCAGTGCCACGCATTGCTTTCTTCCCCATATCGAAAACTACACGGAGAATGTCGGGGCACAAATACGGTTCGCGGTGGCGTCACACCGGAGGGTGTTTTCGGGCGATCCGGAAGGAATCTGGCTTCCGGAGTGCGGATATTATCCGGGGCTGGAAACCCACCTCAAAGATAACGGGATCCGGTTCTTTTTTACCGATACGCACGGTCTCCTCTTTGCAGAGAGAAAACCGAAATACGGCATATATGCCCCGCTTTACTGCAACAATCTCGTCGCCGCTTTCGGGCGGGATCCGGCTTCTTCATGGGCCGTCTGGTCCGCGGAGGACGGGTATCCGAGCGATTATCTGTACAGGGAATATTATCGCGACATCGGATATGATCTGCCCATCGATTATATCCGCCCGTACATTCATGAAGGTGATCTGCGAATCAATACGGGAATCAAGTATTATGCGATTACTGGACCCACGAACATAAAGAAACCGTATAACAGGGCGGCAGCGCTTGAAAAAGTGAAGGAACACGCGGATAATTTCGTCTATATGAGGTGCAAGCAGATAGAGCGTTTGGCCCCGCTTATGGATCGCCCGCCCGTTATCGTGAGTCCTTTCGATGCCGAACTCTTCGGTCACTGGTGGTTTGAGGGGCCCGAATGGATCGAACATATGATCCGTGTCACCGCAGAGGCGGCCGATATCGTCGGGATGAAAACACCGTCGGATTATCTCGACCTGCACGGCGCGAATCAGGTGTCCACTCCTTCGGCTTCGAGTTGGGGGAATAACGGGTACGGAGAAGTATGGTTGGACGAGAGTAACGACTGGATTTACCGGCATATTCATAAAGCGGCCGAACGGATGACCGAACTCGCGGTCAAATATCCCGAAGCGACCGGGATCCGGAAAAGGGCGTTGAATCAGGCGGCAAGGGAGCTGCTGCTCGCGCAGGCATCCGACTGGGCCTTTATCATGAAGACCGGGACGACGGTACCGTACGCGAAAAAGCGGACAAAAGAGCATATCGCCCATTTCACCACGCTGTTTGACGCCCTCAACGGCGACAGGATCGATCAAGCATGGCTTTCCGCGCTCGAGAAAAAGTTTACGATTTTTCCGGATATCGATTACCGGGTTTTTGCCGGAAAATAAGAGTAGTACCCATTGCCGGTCAGTGACGCGTCGATAACGCCCCCGGGAGTGTTTCGACGAACGTCCTGATCTCGTCCCGTACCCGGCGGTAATGTTCCAGCGCTTCTTCCTCTGTTTTCGCCGTTTCGGCAAGCGCGGGCGGATCGTCGAAGCCCTTGTGAATGAGGCGTGTTTTTGCCGGATAGACCGGGCAGGACTCGCGGGCGTGGTCGCAGACCGTAATCACGTAATCGAACTCGATGTTGTTGTTGAAAAACTCGAGGACGTTCTTGCTTTTCTGTCCGGAAATATCGATGCCGGCTTCCGCCATGACCCTGACGGCGAGTGGGTTCAATCCGTGTGTTTCGATTCCCGCCGAATATGCCTCGATCAGGTCGTCCTTGAGTGCACGGGCGAATCCTTCCGCCATCTGGCTTCTACACGAGTTGCCGGTACAGAGAAACAATATTCGTTTTTTACCGCTCACTTTTGGTTTTCTCCTTTCAAAAACGATAGATCGCGTTTCATATTCATCCTGATGACACACTCGATGCACCCGGCAACAATCCGCATCGAAGTGAATTGCAGACGGTCGTCCCTTTCTTTCCTGGATAATTACCGCGTTTTTCAGAATGGAAAGGTGTTTCGAGGTCGTCGACAGATCACTTCCGATCATCTCAGCAAGTCCGCAGACGCAATAGGGGGTGTTCTATCATGTTCGCGTATCGCTGTTTTTATGCTCGTTCGATATTGATGAGTCGTTCGAGTTTGATAAGCTGAAATGTTTTAAGCAGGGCGTCGCTGCACCCTCGAATCTGAATTTTCCGTTCTTCCTCTTCAAGTTTTTTCTGGAAGAGGAATATTTTACCGATACAGGAAGAGTTTATCGCATCGACGTCGGTCAAATTCAAGGTGATTATTTTCTTTTCCGTTTCCAGGAGTTTTTGAAGCTCGTTCTGGAAGAATTCGGTTGATTCCATTCCCATAAGTGTACCATGGACTTCGAGTATTATCTCGTTATCCGATACATCCTTTTTTATACATCTCATAAGCAAGCTCCCATTAGCATCACACCTTCATTCTCTTATATTATTATAGTATATTCTTCAAGTTCATTTCGATTCAATTGTTCCAGGTGATAATTGGTGAACTCTTCATTCCGTGTCAATTCCGTAGAAATCCTGAAAACCCGATAGACGATCATTTTCGCTGTCGGAAGCGGTATTTTCAATGGTATTCCATTAAGATCGACAAGCTGGTTTACCTTTAATCGATGATTAATCTCCTGAAAATCCCCTTCCGGATACAAAAGCCGTCGGGAATATGTAATCATACACTTAAAAATATATTGTTTCCCTATCTTTTTCAATATATTTGTCCTGTTTTTTTTTTTTTAAGAACGAAAATAGCGGAAAATTGTTCATGGTATTTGTCATAAATCCGTTCCCGGAAATGAAGGGCGGTAAAAAACGGATATAATCTCATGTAAAAGAATGAGGCAGTTCATAATAAAAAAAGGTAAAAATAAGAGAAATCATTCATTTTCAGAAACCACGAAACAAACATATAGTATTTTCGTGAAAAAAAATGGTAAATACGGTCTTTTTGCTAAAAAAAATTGTTGACAATTCACATGGAAAGGTTAGTATTAGAATAATATATGGGAAAATGTGGATATTAATGGAAAAATGTGGAGAAACACGGGATGATTACAGGAGAATACAAGTATTCCCTGGATGATAAAGGAAGACTTATGATCCCCGCCAAAATGAGAACGGAGATCGAGGGTAATATGCTTATCCTCACCAGGGGCGCGGAAAAGTGTCTCTGGCTTTTCCCCCCGGAAGAATGGAAGGTATTTTCCGAAAGTCTTTTAGCTTCCACATCAATTTATGAAAAAAAAGGCAGACTTGTACGAAGAAGGATTATTGCTCCCGCACAGGATATCGAGATCGATAAAATGGGACGTATCATCATTCCCCCGACGATGAGAGAATATGCGGGATTAAAAAAGGAATGTACGATATTGGGCCAGGGCAAATCAATTGAAGTCTGGGATGATGAGTATTATAAGGAATATTGTCATGAAAGTGAACCTGATTTTCATGAAGCATTTGAAGAACTCGGACGGGTATAGCGGGGAGTGAATGAAAGACGCCTGTCTCATAGAGAAGGAAATGATTCATCATAGGCCGGTTTTGCAGAAAGAAGTGTTGCGGCTCCTCGAACCGGGAAACGGACCGACGGTCTTCGTCGATGCGACTCTCGGAGAAGGCGGTTATGCCGAGCTTTTTCTCGAAACCTTTCCCGGAGTTGTTGTGCTGGGTGTCGACAGGGATATAGCGATCATGGAGATATCGCGCAAGAGACTCCACCGGTTCGGTTCCCGCGTCCATTTTTTCAATATGTGGTTCGACCATTTTTTCGGGGAATACTCATATCTTTTTGCCGGTCGTCCTGACAGGATATTATTCGACCTCGGAATATCCCGTTATCATTTCGAGGAGGGGAACCGCGGCTTTTCCTTTGGGAGGGATGAATCACTCGATATGAGGCTGGGCCCCGATATCGAGGTAAATGCCGCGGATATTATTAATACATATTCGGCGGATGACCTTTCGAGGATTTTCGGTCAATACGGTGAAGAACGGTATTCGTACCGTATCGCCAGGGCGATTGTCCGGGAAAGGGAGAAGCAGCCGATAACAGGTTCGGGACGTCTCGCGGAAATTATCAGGGCCGCGGTCCCGGCACGGGTACGGTACGGAGGCAGGATTCATCCGGCGACACGGTGTTTTCAGGCGTTACGTATCGAAGTCAACAGCGAGCTCGTTCGCCTCGAATCCGCGATAGCGGATGCTTTTCATGTCGTAAAGGAGGGTGGGAGGATCGGCGTGATTTCCTATCACTCTTTAGAGGACAGGATTGTCAAGCATTTTTTCAGGAACAAAAATAAAGATTGTACCTGCCCTCCCGAATTGCCGATGTGTCAATGTGGGGGTAAACGGGAATGCGTTATTTTAACGCGCAAACCCGTTCGTCCGGATGAGGATGAAATACGGGAAAATCACGCGGCACGGAGTGCCAGGTTGCGGGTGGCGGAAAAGATTTTTCCGGAACGGACTTCGAAAGGAAAAGAAAAGCGATGAAGAAAGTATGGATTTTCGTCCTTGCACTTCTTTTACCGACAATTCTCTTTCTGGAGGTATGGGGCGTCTTCAGGTACAACAAGGTAAACCGTCGGATCGACATGCTTGAACAGGAACAAACGGAATGGCTTGAGAAAAATAAAAGACTCATCGCCGCTATTGCCGTTTATAGTTCTCCGGAAAGGATTGAAAAGATCGTTGAGGATGAACTGGATCTGGATAAAATAGATCCTCAAAAGACGATCACCATTGTTCTTTCGGGAAGAAAGGATGAATGAAGCGGTGGTAAGTACCCGGGGACAACAACTTTTGACATATGAAGAGATTTGTACTGCCAGCAGGGGAAACCCTGTTTTTCTGTCCGGGACACGCGGATACGTCTCTTCCGTCTCGATCGATTCGAGAAGCCTCGGGCGTGACTGCCTCTTTGTTCCGTTAAAAGGCGAACGGGCGGACGGGCATGATTTTATCGAAGATGCGGTTGCGGGTGGTGCGTCGGCCGTTCTCATTGAAAAACGGGTCTGGGAAAAGCAGGCATCCCGGCTTGTTTCGCTTGCCCGGGAAAAAGACACGGCCCTTTGTGTCGTCGATGATACCCTCGCCGCGCTTCAGGACATCGCCGCTTACTATATCGGTCTTTTTCCTGAATTGTACAAAATAGGGGTGACGGGAAGTAATGGAAAAACAACGACAAAAGAGATTATCGGATCGATTTTATCATGCGAAACGGACACGGTTATCAACGAGGGCAACTTGAATTCGGAAATCGGGCTGCCGCTTTCCGTCTTCTCGATACGATCCGGTCACCGGTATGCGGTGTTCGAAATGGGCATGAATCATACGGGAGAAATGGATGTGCTGGCCGGTATCGTCAAACCCGATGCCGCGCTTATCACAAACATCGGGATTGCCCATATCGGAATTCTCGGCACAAAAGATGCGATAGCACAGGAAAAGAAAAAAATTTTCAAATACTGCAACGGCAGTCAGAAGGGATTTTTATACGAAAAGGAACCTTATCGCGGCTTTCTTATGCAGAATGTGAAAGCCGAATTTTTTTTCTATGGGCCCGGTGCGACAAAAGGATTAAAAGGGTACGAGGATCTGGGGCTGGATGGAATCATCATCCACTGGGAGGAGTTCCGGATTCTCTACCCCTTTTTTGGTTTTCATAACCTTCTGAACGCGCTGGGGGCGATTTCCCTCGCCGTCGAACTGGGAATAAGGCCCGCCAATGTAAAAGAGGGGCTTGAAAGCGTGAAACCGCTTTTCGGCCGGTCGCAGATCATTCGGGGCGGGCTGACGATTATCGAGGATTGTTACAACGCCAATCCGGATTCCGTGACAGAGGTTCTTCGCTTTCTTCGGGATGTCCGGTGGAAGGGGAGAAAGATAGTGATTCTGGGAAGTATGCGTGAACTCGGGGCGGAAAAAGAGGACGCCCACCGCCGTATTGCCGCCGAATCGGCCGGGATGGGATTCGATATGGTATGTTTATTCGGAGACGAGTTCGAGGAGGCATCTCTCCTGCTCGAGAAAGCGAGATGCGGCCCCCCGTTGTTCTGGACATCCGATTTTGATCGGCTCCGGGAACATGTATTGTCTTCTGTGAGGCAGGGCGATGTGATTCTGTTAAAAGGGTCGAGGGGAGTCGAACTAGAGCGGCTGGTCCCCGATCTGATGAAATTGTAAGAAGAGGGGGAAGGTGTGTTTTACAAATTCCTGTATCCGCTTGTCGATGTATTCAAAGGCTTCAATATTTTCAAATACATCACCTTCAGGGCGGCATACGCGGCGATTACGGCCCTGCTTATTTCCTTTTTACTTGGTCCGTGGCTTATCAGGCAATTGAAAAAACTCAAAGTCGGCCAGGAAGTGAGGGAAGACGGCCCGCAGACCCACCTTTCCAAATCCGGTGTCCCCACGATGGGGGGGATCCTCATTATCCTTTCGATCGTGATTTCAGTTCTTCTCTGGCAGGATCTCGATTCGATTTATACATGGCTTTTGGTTCTCGCGGTGGTCGGATTCGGAATGATCGGGTTTGTCGACGATTATATAAAAATAGTGAAAAGGGATTCGAAGGGACTCAAGGCGCGGTTCAAGCTTATCGGCCAGTTTGTTTTGTCGTTTCTGATCGTCATGATCCTCTATATCGGGAGAAACGATCATACGACGTTTCTATATGTGCCTTTTTATAAAAATCCGATACTGGATCTTTCGGTTTTCTATATCCCCCTTTCGGTAATTCTTCTCATGATGTATTCGAACGCGGTCAATTTCACGGACGGACTCGACGGACTCGCTTCGGGGCTGGTTTTTTTTGTCGGCCTTACCTTTGCCATTCTCTCCTATCTCACGGGAAGGGTGGATATGGCGGAATACCTGAACATTCCCTATATCGCCGAAAGCGGTGAACTCACGATCGTTTGCAGCGCCGTGGTCGGGGCTTCGATCGGATTCCTCTGGTTCAACACACATCCGGCGGAGATCATGATGGGCGATACGGGAAGCCTTTCCCTCGGGGGAGTAATCGGTGTGATCGCCCTTATCATCAAAAAGGAGATCCTGCTTATCATCACCGGGGGTGTATTTGTCATGGAAATATTCAGCGTTATCATACAGGTGACCTATTACAAACTGACAAAGAAACGTATTTTTAAAATGGCGCCATTGCATCATCATTTTGAACTCAAAGGCTGGAAAGAGAGCAAAGTGGTAATAAGGCTGTGGATACTGGGCGGTCTCTTCGCGATGCTCAGTCTCTCGACATTGAAAATACAATAGAAGGAAATGTTTTACCGGAAAGGGGAAACGTGGAAAAACTGAAAAGCCGGAACGCCGATTTCTTGATGATACTCATTCTCGCGCTGCTTGTCGGCATCGGTGTATCCGTGCTTTTTTCCGCCTCCTACCATCATGCGGAGAAACTCGGAAAGGATTCGGGATATTTTCTCTTCAAGCAGCTCTCGTGGATTTTTATCGGGTGCATCGGCGCGTTTTTGATTTCCCATACACCCCTCGAGTTTTTTAAAAAGACCGTCCCCGTTGTCCTTTTTGTCGCCCTGGTTCTTTCGTTTCTCACCTTTATTCCGGGTATCGGCCAGCCGATAAGCGGCGCCAGACGATGGATATTCCTCTTCGGCCAATCCTTTCAACCTTCGGAGTTCGTCAAGGTCGCACTCGTCATCTATCTGTCCTATATTCTAAGCAGGAAAAAGGACCGGATCAACGATCCGGTCAACTCGATACTTCCACCGCTTATCGTTGTTCTCGTATTCGTTACCATCATTTATTTTCAGAACGATTTTTCGACATCGTTCTTTATTTTTTTCATCGCCCTCTCGATCTTTTTTGTGGCAAATATAAGGGCCGTCTATTTCATCCTGTTCGGAATCATCGCCGTTCCGGTCGGCGGCATTCTTCTTTTTACCAAGGTGTATTGGGTAAAGAAACTGATGGTGTTTCTCAATCCGCAGGTCGATCCTTCGGGGACCGGCTGGCAGATCATTCAGGCGCATACCGCCCTTGCCCGTGGAGGTTTGTTCGGCCGCGGCCTGGGAAAAGGTGTCAAAAAACTCGGCGCCCTTCCCGAGGCCCATTCGGATTTTATCTTTGCCGTGATCGGCGAAGAGATGGGTTTTATCGGGGTCCTGTTCGTGATCGCCCTTTTTGTCCTGTTCGCCTACCGGGGATACCATATGGCGAAAAAATGCAGGGATCCTTTCAGGTATTACCTCGCCTTCGGGGTCACCAGTGTGATATTTTTTCAGGCAATCCTCAATATGGCGGTTGTCGTCGGTCTCATTCCGGCAACCGGTATTCCGCTGCCGTTTTTTTCACTCGGCGGATCGTCGATTTTCATGGCGCTGCTCATGTGCGGATTTCTCGTCAATATATCGAGGGATTTGCCGAGGGAAGGTCCGGAGGTACTCTGATATGAGGGCGGTCTATGAGTTCAATAAAACAGAGAGCGCAGACGAGCGGAGGGAACGTTTGATCAACAGGATATTATGGAGCCTCATTATCGTCCTTTTTACCGTAGCTGTTCTCGAGATTGTCTTTCAGTTTTTTATCGCACCGCGGATGGTCCTGCAGCATATTCTGGTTCGGAGTGATCTGGATCTACCGGAGGAAAGGATCAAGGATATTGCAGGAATAGGAAAAAAGGAGTATTATTTTTCCCTGGATATCGATGAGGTCAGAAGCAGACTCCTGGAAATACCCCAGGTACGGGAAGCGGTTGTTGAAAAGGTGTTCCCGGATACCGTTACAATTGTCGTAAAAAAGCGGGATCCGCTTGCGGTAACACTCGTCGAGGGAGAAGATAAAACATTACCCGTTTTCATCGACGATGAGGGAATCGTCTACACGGCGGGAGAGACCCTGCCGCAGTGGAATTTGCCGGTGTTATCGGGCCTTGAGTTTTCAGGATCTTCCTCCCCGATGAACCTTCCGGGAAAGCTTCCCGAAACATTCGCGCCTATCCTTGCGCAGCTTGCGGAACTGAAGGAAACATCTCCCGATATTTTTAATATCGTTTCGGAGATCAAGGTCGAACGAAATGCAGGTGGTGATTATGAGCTGGTTTGTTACATGATTCCGTATACGACAAGAGTCAGGTTCGGGAGTAACATCGACGAATATCTTCTTTCCTATGCCTTGATGGTGCTGGACGTTTTTAAAACCAGGGGAATAGGCCGCGATGTACGGGAAATCGATTTCAGAACAAAGGAAATTGTATACCAGGGACAAGGAGGGATAGTGAATTGAATCAGGACGAATGTATTGTCGGTCTGGATATCGGTACGACGAAAATATGCGCGGTGATCGGCGAATATAACGAAAACGGTATGCTCGAGATAACCGGCGTGGGTACCGCACCGTCCCGCGGATTGAGGCGCGGGGTTGTCATTAACATAGATACGACTGTCAAATCCATCATCAGCGCCGTCGAGGCGGCGGAGATGATGTCCGGCCGGGAAGTCGAGAGTGTGTTTACCGGACTTGCCGGAGGGAATATCGAGGGGATCAATTCGAAGGGAGTGGTTGCCGTCACCGGAAAGGGGAGGGAAATAACCAAAGAGGATATCGACAGGGTCGTCGATGCGGCAAAGGCGATTCCCATCCCCATGGACAGGGAAGTCATTCATATGATACCGCAGGAGTTTATCGTTGACGAGCAGGGGGGGATAAAGAATCCGCTCGGGATGATCGGGGTGAGGCTCGAGGCGGAGGTACATATTATCACCGCCGCGGTCACATCGGCCCAGAACATAGTCAAATCCGTCAACCGGGCGGGGTTCAGGGCGCGGGATATCATTCTCGAACCCTTGGCATCGGCAAAGGCCGTCCTTTCGAACGATGAAAAGGAACTCGGGACGGTGTTGGTCGATCTCGGCGGCGGAACGACGGATATCCTTCTCTATATCGAGGGCTCGCCGTATTATACCGATGTCATCCCGCTCGGCGGCGAACAGGTAACAAACGATCTTTCGATCATGCTGAAGACGCCGTTCGATTCCGCCGAGTCGGTGAAGATAAAATCCGGATGCTGTTACATGGACTATATCCAGGGAGACGAAGAGGTTTTCGTTCCCGGTGTCGGCGGCAGGCCTCCCAGGAGGATGCTTAAAAAGGAACTGGTGGAAATCATTCAGCCCAGGATGAGTGAGATTCTTTCGATGGTGAAGGAACGCATAGAGCAGAAGGGATATCTGAAATTACTGGGAGGGGGGGTCGTATTGACCGGCGGAGGTTCGCTTCTTCCCGGTACGGTGGAACTGGCCATGGAGATTTTCGGTCTTCCGGCCAGGATCGGTTATCCGGTCAAACTCGGCGGTCTTGTCGAGGAATATGGTAATCCGAAGTTCTCAACCGGCGTGGGACTGGTCCTCTACGGCGCCGCTCAGAATGAAACGGGCGCAAGCCGGAGAAACAGGGAAAAATCGAATGTGATAAAGGATGCGATCGACAGGATGAAAGACTGGTTCAAGGAGTTTATTTAGCTATGGATCGGACAAAACGGAAAGCGTACACCGTCGTTCGTTTTCGGGCCCGGGAGGACGGCCCGGGTCCCTATTGTCCGCGGCAGGTGAAAAGGTAAACCTGAGAGGGTGCAGGATAACGAGGCGATGCTTCGCCTTTCGGCGGATCATCGCTTCCTGATATACATAAAATACTCATAACTGGGAGGGGAGTATGAACATTGAGTTTATTGAAGACACGGATACGAATCTGACACTCATCAAGGTGATTGGTGTCGGGGGCGGCGGTAATAATGCGGTCAATCGAATGATTTCAGCCGGCCTCAAAAGTGTGAGGTTTATTGCGATCAATACCGATCTTCAGGCGCTTCATATCTCGAAAGCGGAGGTAAAACTGCCTATCGGAACAAAGGTAACGGGCGGACTGGGCGCGGGCGGCGTTCCGGATGTCGGAGAAAAGGCCGCCATGGAGGATTACGATGAACTCCAGGCGATCATTCGCGGCTCCGACATGATTTTCATCACCGCGGGGATGGGGGGCGGAACCGGTACCGGGGCAGTGCCGGTGATCGCGCGGATTGCGAGTGAACTGGATGTGCTTACCGTTGCCGTGGTGACAAAACCCTTTGCCTTCGAAGGGAAAAAGAAAATGATGCTTGCGGAAGAAGGGATCGAAAAACTCAGGGAACATGTCGATACCCTTATCGTGATTCCGAACCAGTACCTCCTGAAAATCGTCGATCGAAAAACACCCATCAAGGAAGCGTTCCGTATAGCGGACGATGTGCTCAGGCAGGGCGTCCAGGGTATTTCCGATTTGATTACGAGTCCCGGCGAGATAAATATCGATTTTGCCGATGTATGTACGATTATGAAAGGCAAGGGGGACGCCTTCATGGGAATCGGCAACGGCAGCGGAGATAATCGGGCCGTGGATGCCGCGACAAACGCGATCAACAATCCCCTCCTGGAAGACGCCAAAATCGAAGGGGCAAAATCCATCCTGGTGAATGTCACCGGCGGTCCCGACCTCGCCCTTGCCGAATACGAAGAAATAATGAGAATCATCACGGCAAACGCCGATGATGACGCACTCATCATTGCGGGAACGGCCTTTGAAGAATCGCTTGAGACCGATGTAAAGGTGACGGTAATCGCGGCCGGTTTTTCACAGGCGGTAACCAGGAAGCCGAACGACACCCATGAGACACCCGCGCAGTCCGCGGACATCATTTCCTATGACGAGTGGGTGAAGATCGGAAAGGGTGTACACAAAAAGGGTCAGGGAGAATATCTTCTGGAACGTAACGCAAAAGAGCCGGACCTTTTTATCCCGACCATTCTCAGGGATAAAAAAATTATGGGCGGCCAGGGGGAATAAGACCAAAGGTGACCGCTTTACATGACGAAAGAAAGGCCGGATTGATTTTTTTTCACGTATCTGCAGCGTATCTCGTGCACGTATCGTGCCGCGAAACAGGCAATTGCCGCCATACGGGCGGAAGGGGAGTGCATTATGGATGATAATGCATTGCTCCGTTCATATGAAGCATACCTGCGGGTAGAACTCCGGCTGCAACGGGCGACGATTGCGACATACCTTCCCGAATGCCGGCTGCTGCTTTACTGGCTTTCTGAGGAGAAAAAGGAGATATCCGAGGTCGACGGCAATATGTTGATCGGTTTTCTGGTAAAGCGGCAGATCGACGGGGTATGCGGGCGAACGCTGGCAAAGACAATCAGCAGCCTCCGTTCGTTTTTCGTTTTTCTGATACTCGAAGGAATACTTTCAAACAATCCGCTCGATACGGTGGATATGCCGAAACCGAATTTCAGGATACCGAAGGTTTTTTCCAGGCAGGATATCGAGGTTTTTTTCGGAGGAATCGATACATCCACTCCTTCGGGGATCAGGGACAGGGCGCTTTTTGAACTCATTTACTCGTGTGGTCTCCGGGTTACCGAGGCAATCGAATTGAAACTGGTCAATATATATCCCCGTCAGGCGCTTTTACGCGTGTGCGGAAAAGGCAACAGGGAGCGGCTCGTTCCTGTGGGAGAACATGCTGAGGTATGGCTTGATAAATATATCGGGGAAGCGAGAACGGCGTTTATCAAAAAAGGCAGATCGACCGATTACCTTTTTCTCAATTATCGCGGCAATCGCATTTCACGAAAAGGAGTCTGGAAACGCTTCAAGGAAATATTGAAGAAAGTCAGCCTTGAAGGGAAGGTCCATACGTTAAGGCATTCTTTTGCCACCCACCTGCTCGGTGGGGGCGCCGATCTTCGGTCGGTACAGGAGCTTCTGGGTCATGCCGATATCAGTACGACTCAAATTTATACGCACGTGGAGGAGGAGGAATTGAAGGAATACCACGCGAAGTATCACCCGCGGGGATAACGTGCCGGGTGAGGTGATGTCTCACATTTTTGTGAAATTGATCACACTTTCGTGTGATTTATGAAAAAAACCAATGCGGGGAGTATTTTTGCTGCGTTATATAGAGTGGGGGAAAAAAGGACGGGGAAACCGCAGGTGGATGGGTATGCCTTGTCTTTTTTTTCAGAAATGGTAATACTAATATGGTAGAGAATTATGAAGGGTAAAAAATTTTTGTTATGTATAGGTGCTTTCTCCTTCTGTATTGCGGCCGCAGGGTGTGACCGCAAGAACGAAGAGGAGTTTATCGAGGCACTGATAAGCATGGAACAAACGGTCTATAAACATGATGAGGTGTCCCCTGAGACCGTGGATGAGGTGAGGAATATTGTCAAACGATATCGGGACGAATTGGGAGAGGAAGTAACCCGGACGGAGGAGTTCGGAAGGCTTCTCAAACGAATCGCAGAGAAGTATATGGAGATAGGGGATATAAACAGGGAAATCGAACGCCTATCGACAGGCCGGTCGACACGGTTCGATTCGCCAAGGGAAGAAGACATCTATCGGAAAATGGAGGTTATCCGTTACATAGACGGTACAATGTACGGAAAGGCGTTTGAAAAGATCAACGAGGCGCTTGAATTATTTCCGGATAACCGGGTACTCTATTATAATGGAGGCGTATGCGCAGGGTGGATCGCGAAATCGAAAATCGAGCCGCGTTTTTCGGATGAACGTGCACGGTGGTTTGAAACCGCTCAGGCTTATTACCGGAGGGCGATCGAACTCGATTCCGGCTATGTCGATGCCCTCTATGGTCTTGCCGTTCTCCTTGTCTTTGAACTGGATGCGCCGTCGGAGGCAATCGGTTTTCTCGAACGGATTGTCGAGAAGGAATCAAGGAATATGGATGCCCTGTTTGTTCTCGCGCGGGCTTACTATCAGATCGGCAGGTATGATGAGGCGATGGACACGTACGAGATCATTATTGAAGAAAACCCGTCGGAGGAGATGACGCAGCGTGCCCGCGCATTAAAAGAGAGAATCAAGGATGAGGTGTATGGTCTTGAATAGTGACATCTATTTATTCGCCTTACAAAACGCCGCCTCTCTTAAAACGCGGGAAAAGCTGTTGCTTTTAGAGTTGTTTCCGTGTATAAAAGACATCTTTTCTCTTTCCGCCTCCGAACTGTCGGGGCTTTTGGGACGGCGGATCAACGCGGCAAAGTGGAATCCCGACGGGGTGTTGTCCGGTGCGGAACGGGGATGGAAGGCTATCGAATCTTCCCGGACGGCATTCGTCGGCTATTTTCAGCCCGGTTATCCGCCCCAACTCAGGGAAATATACGATCCGCCCCTCATTCTTTTTTACCGGGGCAGGATTCCCGAGTGGCATACCCCGTTTCTGGCAATCGTGGGAACGAGGCAGCCCAGCGGAGAAAGCAGGAACGCGGCGTACAGGCTCGGAATGGAGGCTTCACTCGCCGGAATCGGTGTCGTTTCGGGACTCGCGCGCGGCATCGACAGGGAGGCGCATGAAGGAAGTTGTGAAGGGAGCGGTCAATCGATCGCGGTTTTGGGAAACGGAATCGACACGGTCTACCCCTGTACAAGCAGAAAGACCGCTTCGAGAATTCTCGGGAATGGCGGGGTGATTTTCTCCGAATACCCGCCCGGCGTTCCCCCGCTGCCTTATAATTTTCCGGCGCGCAACCGCATTATCAGCGGGCTGTCGCGGGCTGTTGTCATCATACAGGCGCCGCGGCGTTCGGGAGCGCTCATTACCGCCGATTATGCCCTCGAGCAGGGGAGAGAACTGTATGTTCACCCCTCAGGGCTTGCCGGTGCACAGTCCGAGGGAACGAAAAGCCTTTATGACGAAGGCGCCCCGCTTTGCGCATCCGCGCGGATACTGCTTCGTGAATGGGGCATGGAGGAAAAATACCGTATGCCGGAAAGCGACCCCCGGTTTCCCCTCGACGATGAAAAACCGGGCAGACGGTTGGCGGGAATGCTGGAAAGGGAAATCAAGGGGGAACTCAAAATTTATAATGGACAATACATCAGGAGATAGCGAATGGGAAAAGCAGTAAAACAGAGTCTGTTGATTGTGGAGTCGCCGGCAAAGGCAAAAACCATCGAGAAATATCTGGGCACCGGATTTATCGTTACCGCCTCTATCGGCCACCTTTTCGATCTACCCAAATCCAGACTCGCGATCGATATTGAAAACGGCTTTACACCCGAATATATTACGATACGGGGAAAGGCGAAGATACTCAAGTATATACTCAAGGAAGCGAAAAAGGCGAATTCGATCCTTCTCGCATCGGATAACGACCGTGAAGGGGAAGCGATCGCTTTCCATATACGCAACGCCATCATGGAGAAGTTTCCGGAAAAACCGGTCAAACGAATCGTCTTTAACGAGATCACACCGCACGTGATCCGTGAAGCGGTGGATCATCCCCTCGATTTCGACATCAACAAGGTCAATGCCCAGAAGGCGAGGAGAATTCTGGACAGGCTCGTCGGGTACAGCCTCTCGCCGATTCTCTGGAAAAAAGTGAAAAACGGCCTTTCTGCTGGAAGAGTGCAATCGGTCGCGCTCAGACTCGTCTGTGAACGGGACGATGAAGTGGAATCCTTTGTTCCCGAAGAATACTGGACCATCGATGCCGAACTCAAAAAAGGCGCCAGGAAATTTTCCGCACAGCTCATACAGGTAAACGGTAAAAAATCCAGCATTTCAAATAATCGGGAAGCGGAAGCACTTATCGCCGGTTTCAGGAACAGGCCGTTTACGGTCGCAGACATTAAGCAAAAGGAAAAACAGTCGAAGCCTTCTCCGCCGTTTACGACATCGAAATTACAGCAGGTTGCCGCTACCCGATTGGGATTTACCTCGAGGAAGACCATGGCGGTTGCTCAAACTCTCTATGAAGGTATTACCATGGGTAATGATCGCGTCGGACTCATTACCTACATCAGGACCGATTCGACCCGTATCGCCAATGTCGCCCTGGAAGAAGTCAGGTCGTTTATAAAGGAAAACTATCCGGAAACACTTCCCGATAATCCCGTCATCTATACGGCCGGTACAAAGGCGCAGGACGCCCATGAAGCGATCAGGCCGACCTATACCTCGAAAACGCCGGAATCGGTCAAACAATATCTCAGTCCAGAACAGTTCAAGCTTTATTCCATCATCTGGGAGCGGTTCGTCGCTTCACAGATGAAACCGGCGCGAAGCACATCGACGACTGTTGATCTACGCTCAGGGGAAGGGCTTTTCAGGGCAAACGCGACGACGGTAATCGAGAGAGGGTTCTACGCCGTTCTTTCATTGCTTTTACCGAAAGAGAAGACCCAGCATCTGCCTCACCTTTCGGTCGGAGACGAGGTGACCTGTATCGGACTGATTCCGGACCAGCATTTTACCCAGGGACCGGCTCATTATACCGACGCGACCATCATCAAGGCACTCGAGGAAAAGGGCATCGGCAGGCCTTCGACGTACGCCCCGATTATATCCGTTCTCATCGACAGGTATTATGTCGTACGGAAGAACAAAAAACTCAAGGCCACGGTCTTGGGGAAAATCATCAATAACCTTCTCAAGGATACATTCCCTGATATCATCGATGTCAATTTTACCGCACAGATAGAAAAGAAACTCGATGAAGTCGAAGAACAGGGAGCGTACTGGGTGACCATGATCGAGGATTTTTTTTCACCCTTTCATTCACAGGTGAGATATGTCATGGAACATCTCGAATCGATCAAGGGAGTACTGGATGAGGAGACATCCTTTACCTGTGAGAAATGCGGAAAGCCCATGGTCAAGAAACTGGGCAGGTACGGATTTTTTCTCGCGTGCAGCGGATTCCCCGAATGCAGAAATTCGAAGGCCATCCCGCTCGCGGATTGTCCGAGGGAAGGGTGTGACGGGAAGATCATCGCCAAGCGGAAACAGAAGGGCCGGGGAAAGGTGTTTTACGGATGCACCAGGTTTCCGGATTGTGATTTTGTCACCTATTTCCCCCCGACGGAACATAAATGCCCGCGGTGCGGATATTTTCTGGTCGAACGTTCTGATAAAAAACGGGGAGAATACCGGGCCTGTGCGAATCCCGAATGCTCTTATATTTACGGACAGGAGGAAACCGGAAAAAGTGCATGAACAATACCTCCAGTATCTGAAACATGTCCGTCACCTCTCCGATCATTCGGTCGCCTCTTACCGGAAGGACATCCTGCGGTTCATGGCTTTTTGCCGGGAAGAGGGAATCGACGAACGGGAAGCGGGCCCGTCTCATATCAGACGTTTTATCAATTCGGTTTCAACTCGCGGATTGTCGGCCCGGAGCATCAACAGGCTGATTTCAGGCCTCAGGGGGTATTACAGGTTTCTCAGAAAGCGTGGAATCGTCAGCGTCAATCCTTTTGGCGGGGTGCGCTCGATGAAAGAGACCGCTTCACTTCCTTCTTTCCTTTTCGAGGATGAAGTGGAGCGGATATTATCACAACCGGCCTCGGAGTTTCTCGAACTCAGGAACAAGGCGGTTTTCGAGTTCCTCTATACGACCGGGTGCAGGGTTGCCGAAGCCGTGGGTATCGACGTCACCGATATCGATCTGAAAAAGGGGATCGCCCGCGTTGTGGGAAAAGGGGACAAGGAACGGATCGTCTTCATCGGAAAAAAGACCGGAGAAATCCTCAAGGATTATCTTTCAAAGCGGCGTTTTCATGTGAAAGCGGGTACGCAAGACGCCGGCCTCAGTTTTTTTATCAACAGCAGGGGTTGCCGGATAACGGCGCGCGGGGTGAGATATATCCTGGAAAAGAGTCTCCGTCTTCTTTCACTTCAGAAAAAGGTGACCCCCCATACCTTCAGGCATTCGTTTGCGACCCACCTGCTCGACAGGGGAGCGGATATCAGGGTCGTGCAGGAACTGCTCGGCCATGCGAGTCCGACAACGACACAGATTTACACCCACATAAGTCTTGACCGGTTGAAAAAGGTGTACCGGCAATCCCATCCGCATGCGAAAATAAAGGAGAACGATAATGAGAAAGTTTAAAAGCACGACCGTCATCGCCGTCCGTCGAAACGGAAAAGTGGCCATGGGGGGCGACGGCCAGGTAACCCTCGGAAATACCATTATGAAGGCGAATGCCCTCAAGGTGAGAAAAATATATGAAAACAAGATCATCGTCGGGTTCGCGGGGGCGACGGCGGACGCGTTTACCCTTTTCGAACGGTTCGAGGCAAAGGTAAAAGAGTATGGGGGTGATCTTACACGCGCCGCCGTCGAACTTGCGAAAGACTGGCGGACCGACAGGGCGCTGAGAAGGCTCGAGGCACTGCTTCTGGTCGCGGACATAAAAAAAACCCTTCTCATTTCCGGAACGGGTGATGTCGTGGAACCGGAAAAGGGCGCCATCGCGATCGGTTCCGGCGGGGCTTACGCTTATTCCGCCGCGATGGCGTTGCTATCATCGACACAACTGTCCGCGCACGAAATAGTCGAAAAATCATTGGCGATAGCGGCATCTGTCTGTATTTATTCAAATATTCAAATACATATAGAGGAGTTGGAATGATGAAAATAAATCTGGATACATTAACGCCGCGGGAAATCGTCGCGGAACTCGATAAATATATTATCGGACAGGAGAAGGCCAAAAAGGCGGTCGCCATCGCTCTCCGAAACAGGATGAGGAGAAAAAAACTGCCGGATGAACTCAAGGATGAAGTCGCGCCGAAGAATATCATCATGATCGGCCCGACGGGAGTCGGGAAAACGGAAATCGCAAGACGACTTTCGCGATTGAGCGGCGCACCCTTTATCAAGGTGGAGGCGACAAAGTATACCGAAGTCGGTTATGTGGGAAGGGACGTTGAATCGATGGTCCGTGACCTTGTTTCCGTCGCGATATCTATGGTCAAATCGGAGATGCAGGAAGAGGTGAGGGCAAAGGCCGCGGCGCGGTCGGAAGAACTCGTGCTCGATCTCCTGCTTCCCGCGAAAAAGTTCATACGGCGTCCCGGACCGGAAACGGCCGCCCAGCAGCAGGAAGAATCCGGGGAGGTCGCGACGCATACGCGGGAGAAATTACGGGAAAGACTTCATAAAGGAGAACTGGATGAAAAGGAAGTGGAAATAGATATCGCCAACAAGTCCATTCCGTCCATGCAGATTTTTTCCGGGACCAATATGGAAGAAATAGGGTTCAATATCGAGAATATTACCCAGAATATTCTGGGCGGAAAGAAAAAAAAGAAGAGGGTATCCGTGAAACACGCGAGGGAAATCCTCGAAGACCAGGAAATGGATAAACTCGTCGATATGGAAAAAGTCGCCGAAATCGCCAAACAGCGCGTCGAAGAAATGGGGATTATCTTTCTTGACGAACTCGACAAGATCGCTTCGACGGGGAACAGGCACGGGCCTGATGTTTCCCGGGAGGGTGTCCAGCGTGATATTCTGCCGATAGTCGAGGGCTCGAAGGTTCATACGCGGTACGGAATCATCGACACTTCCCATATCCTCTTCATTGCCGCCGGCGCATTTCATATGTCCAAACCCTCGGACCTTATTCCGGAGCTTCAGGGACGGTTCCCCCTTCGGGTCGAGCTCAATTCCCTGGATACGGAGGATTTCGTGAAAATTCTCACGCAGCCCGAGAATGCCCTTATCAAGCAATACACGGCGTTACTCAAGACAGAGGATGTCGAAATCGATTTTACCGATGAGGCGATCGTGCGGATATCGGAAATTGCCACGGATGTCAATTCGAAGACGGAAAATATAGGAGCCAGACGGCTTCATACGATCATGGAACATCTGCTCGAAGACATTTCTTTCAATGCAACGGAAATAAAGGGGCAGAAGGTTTCCATAACCAAGGATTATGTTGATGAACGGCTCAAGGATATCATCGAGGACAGGGATCTGACCCGGTTTATCCTCTAGGCGTGAAGCGTTTGGGGAACGGTAGAAGCGCGGCGGTGTTCACGGTCGGATTTGCCTATTTCTTTCTTCTTATGGGGAGAAAGAAAACCGCCGACAATATAACAGGGGAACCGGCATGGAATTCCGGTTTCCCGGAGAATAGGGAGGGGTTTGAAACCGAAAATCCCCGCATTCCAGGGTGTTGTATCGGGTTGAAAAAGAAACCCGTGCACAGCCCGCATTAATACGGAAAGGAGTGTCGTCGTATGTTTTTTACAGGCAGCTTTTCACGGAATATAGACATGCTGAACAAAACCATGGATGTCGGCCTGTTGCGGCGGAATGTGATGTCGAACAATATTGCGAACGCCGATACGCCGAATTTCAAGCGCACCGTGGTCAATTTCGAGTCGAGTCTGAAACGGGCCCTCGATTCCGAAAAAATGCGGCCTTTCCCGACCCTGCTCAACAACGAACGGCATATCGATTTCAACCGGCCGCAGAACTGGCGGGACGTGAAACCGCGGCGGGTCCTCGATTATCTGACCACGGCAAAAAACAACGGCAATAATGTCGATATCGAGGTGGAAATGATGGGAATGCTTCAGAACCAGCTTTCCTACCAATTGATGTCACAGATGGTTCAAAGCGAGTTTTCCAGGGTGAATATGGTACTCAGGTAAGGGAGGTAATGTACTATGGGATTGTATTCAAGTATCAATACGGCGGCATCGGGGCTCACCGCCCAGCGGACGCGGCTCGATGTGATCGCGGATAATATCGCGAATGTGAACTCGACACGGACCAACGAAGGCGGGCCTTTCAGGAGAAGCAGGGTGGTCTTCAGGCCGAGGGTGCGGCAACCGTACTGGCGAAGCCCCTTTCTGCCGAAGTTTCTCGACAATGGTATCGGGAAAGGCGTCCGTATCAAGAAGATAGAGAAGGATTATGATGCGAAGCCCAGGCTTGTTTATGATCCGACTCATCCGGACGCGATAAAGACGGGACCCAGAAAGGGGTACGTGGAATACCCGAACGTCAATGTGGTAAACGAGATGGTGGACATGATTTCCGCTTCACGCTCGTATGAGGCGAATGTGTCGATCATCAACGGTTCGAAGAGCATGTTTTTAAAAGCCCTTGAAATAGGAAGGTAGGATAAGGTATGTTTTTACGGTCAGATCAGGTATCGGGTCATATAATCGACCTTAAACAGACCCACCCGTTGCACCTCGGGAGTGCGTTGAAACCGGTAAAGGAAGAGGGGGGGCCGGAAAAATCCTTCGGTGATGTCCTCCTTGCCGCCTTTAACGACGTGAACGACCTCCAGGTCGAAACAACGAAACTTTCGGAACAGATGATGACGGACCCGGATTCGGTCGACGTTCATGATGTAATGATCTCGGTTGCCGAAGCGAATCTCGCCCTATCGATGACAAAGACGATCGTCGACAGGGCACTCAGGGCATACAGGGAGATCGTGGCCGTGCGGTAATCAATAAGGGCCGGTCTTTGATCCGGCATTCGATACGGCGGATGCCGTATCCTGAGGAGAATACAGCGAAGCGTTCCAGGCAATAATGCGTATGGGGGCTTCTTTTCATAGATAAGCGTTCATTCAAAAAGGGGAGGGGAAAATGAACGAATGGTTAAAAAAATTTATCGAGCAGCTTAAACAGATATGGGGAAAATGGACACCGGTACAAAAGGGCATTTTTTTCGGAAGTATCGGGGTGGTGATTCTCGCAGTGGTACTGCTCGTCGCTTTCAGTGCACAGCCGTCGATGGTGCCGCTTATCGGTTCACCGGTTTCAGACGATGAACTGCGAGGCAGGATCACCGCACGGCTCGATCAGGAAATACCCGGAAAATACAAGGTTGCCCCGGATAACAGAATATTGGTCACCGACCAGCCGACCGCCAGGAGGATGCGGACGATCCTCGTCAGGGAGGATCTCATTCCCAAGGAGGCGGACCCCTGGGAGATATTCGATGTCGAGCGGTGGACGATCACGGACTTCGAGCGGAAGATCAATGTCCGGCGGGCCGTCGAGAAATCGCTGGAGCAGCACCTTATGGCGCTCGAAGACATCGACGCGGTCAAAGTGGAAATCGATCTTCCCGAGGAATCCCTTTTCGTCGAAGATGAAAAGCCGTACACGGCATCCGTCATCATCACCCCGAAACCGGGCTCGGATTTGATCCAGAACAGGGCAAAGATCGAGGGGATCGAAAAACTCATCATGCTCGCGGTCTCCGGTCTCGATCACGAAACGATCGTTATTACCGACAATTACGGGACGAGACTCAATGACTACGAGGGACTCGCCGATCTCGACAAACTCAACCTGACAAAACGGCAGCTCAGACTCAAACGTGAAAAAGAACTCGAGTACAAACACGAAATTCTCAAAGCCCTGCAAATCATTTACAGGCCGGACAGGGTGACGATTCCGAAAATGGAAATCGACCTCGACTTCAGCGAGGAAAAAAGCACTTCGCATGAAATCACCCCCGTGGTCATGGTGGAAGATAATCCGAATACGCCTTTCTCTGAACGGGAGGTACAGGAGTCCGTTCTCATTTCCGAGGAACATATCGAAGAAGAATTCAAGGGGACCGGCTACAATCCCGAAGGACCGCCGGGAAGTGAAGGCCAGACGCCGCCCCAGTATCAGGACCTTTCGAATCTCGTAGGCGAATATAATCATACGACCCAGCGAAGCAATTACGATGTGAACAGGACAGACAAGGAACGTGTCGAACGTCCGTGGGATTTCGGTAAAATTACCGTCGGGATTGCCATCGACGGATACTGGGAAAAGGTGTATGATAAAAACGGGAATCCGGTCTTTGAAGAGGATAACAACACGAAACTCAAACGGATATATCATTCCGTGACCCCCGATGAACTGAAAACGGTTGAGTCCCTGATCCAGGGAGCCATCGGTTATGACAGGGCGAGGGGTGACGATGTGACGGTGGAACATTTCCAGTTCGACAGAAGGGCCCAGTTCGAAAAGGAAGACCAGAAGGCCCTTCAGGGAAGGTATATCGCCCAGACGATCTTCTGGATTTGTGTCGGGCTTGGCGCTATAATTTTATCAGGGGTCTTTTTCCGGATGCTTTCCAAATATTTCGAGAGAAAGCGGAGGGAAAAGGAGGAAGAACTCGCACGGCAGCACCAGGCGATGCGTGAGGCGGCACTCAAGAGCGCGGAAGAGCAGGGAATGGATGTGGAACTTACCGTGGAGGAGCGTGCCCGTATGGAAATGCAGGAGAATGCAATTAATATGGCCAGGGAACATCCGGAAGACGTGGCCCAACTTATTCGTACCTGGCTGATGGAGGAGTAAGGGTATGGCTAAAAAAACGCACGCGGTTCCGGCATCGACGACGACAAAGAAATCGGGTCATAAAAAACCGCTGAACGGGCGGCAAAAGGCAGCGATCTTTCTGGTGACGCTGGGCTCGGAGATTTCTGCGGAAATCTTCAAACACCTGCGGGAGGACGAAATCGAACAACTGACCTTCGAGATCGCCCGCCTCGAAAATATCGAGGCCGCGGACCGGGATCAGGTGCTCATCGAGTTCCAGGAACTCATGATGGCACAGGATTTTATTTCCACGGGCGGCATCGATTACGCCCGGGAGCTGCTCGAAAAGTCACTGGGGCCGCAAAAGGCCGTCGATATTATCAACAGATTGACTTCCTCGTTACAGGTACGGCCGTTCGACTTCATCCGGAGAACGGATCCGGCGCACCTTCTCAACTTCATTCAACAGGAACATCCGCAAACGATCGCCCTCATTTTAGCCTACCTGGAGCCGCAGAAAGCCTCCGTGATTCTGGGTAGTCTTCCCCATGAGATACAGTCGGATGTGGCGAAACGGATTGCGATCATGGACAGGACCTCACCGGAGGTCCTCCGCGAGGTAGAGCGTGTGCTCGAGAAAAAACTCTCCACCCTTTCCTCCGAAGACTATACGGCCGCCGGCGGTGTCGAGAGCATCGTCGATATTCTCAACCTCGTCGACAGATCGACTGAAAAAACGATTATCGAATCTCTCGAGGAGGATGACCCCGAGCTGGCCGAAGAAATCAAGAAGCGAATGTTCGTTTTCGAGGATATCGTTCTTCTCGACGACAGGGCGATCCAGAAGGTTCTTCGCGAAGTCGATACACAGGAGCTGGCAAAGGCCCTCAAGGCGGTGGATTCCGAAGTCCAGGACAAGATCTTCAGGAATATGTCCAAAAGGGCGGCGACGCTTCTGAAAGAAGATATGGATTATATGGGACCGATCAGACTCAAGGATGTCGAGGAAAGCCAGCAGAAAATCGTGTCGATTATCCGCAAGCTGGAAGAACAGGGTGAAATCGTCGTCGCGCGTGCCGGCGAGGACGAACTGGTCGTGTAATGATGCGCCGGAGAGACGGAGCGTCAGACAAATATGAAAGACCGTGATGAGAGGAGATTGAGAGAAACCGATGGCTAAACATGTTTTCCGTCCGACCGAGATTGTCAATCTCAACAAAAGGATCATCATTCAACCTCCGGCCCAGAAGGTTGTGGAGGTCGAGGAAGATCTGAGTATCGTCGACGATACAAAGGACAGGCTCGACGAATTACGGCGTGAAGCGGAGGAGTTCAAGGCGAACTGGGAGAGTGAAAAGTCGAGGATGATCGATGAGGCCAGGGCTGAGGCGAAGAGGATTATCGATGACGCGGAAAATGTCGCCTTTGACAAGATACAGGAAAAAACGGGTGAAGTCCAGAAAATAAGGCAGGAGACCGAGGTCGAGTCAAAGCGGGTACTCGATGATGCGAAAAAACAGGCAGAAGAAATCGAGAAAGAGATCAACGACAAAGTGGCCGCAACCGAGAAGGAAGCCTATGAGCGCGGTTATAAGGAAGGCCATGAAAAGGGATATACCGAAGGCAGGGAAGAAGTCGAGCGGCTTATCCAGCGGCTTCACATGATCATAACAAAGACCATCGAACGGCGTAACCAGATTATCGAGGAATCGGAAACACAGGTAATCAACCTCGTTCTCCTCGTCGCGAAAAAGGTCATCAAGGTGATTTCGGAAAATCAGAAAAACGTGGTGATCAACAATGTGATTCAGGCCCTCCGCAAGATGAAAGGGCGCGGCGATGTGGTGATCCGCGTAAATCTGGCTGATTTGGAGTTGACCTCTTCTCATATAAAAGAGTTCCAGGAGATGGTGGAGAATGTAAAGAATATCACTGTTTTGGAAGACACATCGGTCGATAAGGGCGGGTGTATTATCGAGACGGATTTCGGACAGATCGACGCACGTATTTCCTCACAGCTTCATGAAATAGAGGAGAAAATACTCGAAATGATGCCGATACGGGCCAGGGGAGAAGGCAAGTAAGGTGAATATTTTCGAAAAATATATGGAAGTGATAAAAAACTGCGACCCGATAAAGTTTACCGGCGTGGTAAAGCGGGTCCAGGGGTTATTGGTCGAAAGTTTCGGGCCTCACGCGGTTGTCGGCGAACTCTGTCAGATCATCGTGACAAAAACGGATAAAATCGTCTGGGCTGAAGTCGTGGGTTTGAAGGAAGATGTCATTCAACTCATGACCTATGACGATATGGACGGCATCGAGGTGGGGAATATCGTGATCGCCATAGGCGAGTTCAGCGCCGTTCCCGTGTCCGACAAACTCCTCGGAAGGGTACTCAATTCCAGAGGCAAACCGATCGACGGAAAGGGCGATATCGGATCGGCCGAATGGCGGTCGATTTTCGGGGGGCCGCCGGATGTACTCCGGAGAAGACGGATCACCGAAAGGATATCGACCGGCATCAGGGCGATCGACGGACTCCTTACCGTGGGCAAAGGCCAGCGCCTCGGTATTTTTTCCGGAAGCGGGTACGGAAAATCGACGCTTTTAGGCATGATCGCACGCAATACGTCGGCCGATATCAATGTCATCGCCCTTATCGGCGAGCGGGGGAGAGAGGTGAGGGAGTTTATCGAGAATGATCTGGGAGAAGAGGGCCTCAAGCGATCGGTCATTATCGCCGCCACATCGAACGAACTTCCCCTCTCGAGAATCAGGGGCGCTTACCTCGCCACCACGATCGCCGAATATTTCCGTGATCTTTCCAACGATGTGGTACTCATGTTCGATTCGGTGACGCGCTTTGCGAGGGCACAGCGGGAGATCGGGCTCGCCATCGGCGAACCGCCGGCAACAAGGGGATTCACCCCGTCGGTCTTTTCACTGCTTCCGAAACTTCTCGAACGGAGCGGTACTTCGGACAAGGGGACGATCACCGGATTCTATACGATCCTGGTCGAAGGCGATGACATGGACGAACCGATATCGGACGCGGTTCGGGGCATTCTGGACGGTCATATCCTGCTGTCAAAGCGCCTCGCTTCACGAAACCATTATCCCGCAATCGATGTGCTCGGTTCGATATCGAGGCTCGCCCCGCAGGTGACGGGGCCCTTCACCAAAAAGGCGTGCGGGTATATCAGGCGTATGCTCGCCGTTTATACGGAGGCCGAAGACCTCATCAATGTCGGCGCCTACGCAAAGGGAAGCAATCCCGAGATCGATGAGGCCATCGAAAAGATGGGGGAAATCAACGCTTATTTGATACAGGCGATTACGGAAAAGGCCGATCTGAGGGATGCACTCGAGGGTGCGGGGGAAATTGCGGGCATTCCGATCCCGGATAAGGAGATAGAAAATGAAACGGTTCCGGTTCAGGCTTGAGCAGCTTCTCACCCTGAGACGATACCGTGAACGTGAATGGGAAATCAAGCTGGCCGGAATAACGGGTATTGTGGTGACCATCGAAAACCGGATCGGGCTTCTCGTTCAAGAAGCACAACGCGCGTTAAAAGCGCAATTCAGTTGTGAAGGAAAGCCCGACTACAATTTTCTCGCGGCGAGTGAAGAGTATATCAACAGGCTGCGGCTTGAAAAAAAGGAATGCTTAGCCGAGCTCGAAAAGCGAAAAAGGGAACTTGCGGAAGTACAAAATGAATACCTCGAACACGCTAAAAGGCGCAAAGTACTCGAACATTTGAAAGAACGACAGGAAGCGGTTTATTACAGAAAACAGAGAAACGAGGAGGCAAAGGTTTCAGACGATATGAGTACCCGGGCGTTTATCAGAAAAAAACAAAAGAATAGGAGATGTTGAGGTGGCACGTTATACTAGCTTTGGTGTCGGGACGCGGGTTATCGTCCTGATGCTCCTGATCATCCTTCTGGCAGTGGGGGGATTTATCTGGTTCGATTACCTCGGCCTTATCGACGGCAAGGACGTTCTTGCTCCCGTACTCACCCTTTTTGGATTGCATGGAAGAACGCAGATTCTGGATATCGAAGATCCGTATCTTCTTG
Organism: Spirochaetales bacterium; assembly: GCA_016930085.1. Classification (NCBI taxonomy): domain Bacteria; kingdom Pseudomonadati; phylum Spirochaetota; class Spirochaetia; order Spirochaetales; species Spirochaetales bacterium. Next base: position 90,680 of record JAFGHO010000069.1, on the reverse strand, counting down.
AACGGGAACGGCTCAAAAAACAACTCGAGGGGCTTGAACTCCTTGAAGAGGAGTTCGACAAGAGGGCCGGAGAAATTAAAGAAAAGGAAGCGGAAATCTCCCAGATGATCGTCGACCTTGAAGAACAGGAAAAAGCGCTCGTGGAACGGGAAAATTCATTTAATGAAAGGATAGAAGCATACGATAAAAGAAGAAGAAACCTTGAGCTGAGTTCGGATTACCTTGTCGGGATGCAACCTGACAAGGCAGTGAAAATTCTGCTTGAAATGGATGATATGGATATCATCGATATCTTCAGAATTACCGAAGAAAGAGCGGAGGAGGCCGGTGAAGTATCACTTGTCGCTTACTGGCTCTCGCTCATGCCCAGGGAACGGGCCGCCGAATTGAACAGGAAGATGGCCCGGAAAAGTTAAAACCGGAGGTTTTTGTGGCACAAGCAGTTCCTGTCATGATTCAGTCTGCCGCCATGCAGGAGACGGGGACCGTTAAAGACGGTATCGGTCTCAGGAAGGACAATCCGGGAAAGTCTTCGAAGATACAGAAAGGCGATACCGCCTCGACTTCCGAAGCAAAAGGATCGGAAGGGGAACGTTCCTTTACCGACGTGTTGATGAAGGTAAGGGAAAAACTCACCGGCGGAAAAGAACCGGATGAAAAAGACCACGCGCGTCTTGCAGCCGGCCTCAAGGAAGCCGCACAGGGCCTGCTCGAACATATCAGTCTGAAGCAACTCATTTCTCTACTCAAGCATATATTTGAAAAAACGGATCGGAACGATAAGGGGGCGGACCTGCTTTCAGAACTCTTCAAGAAAATAAAGGAGAGTGCGGGAAAAGAAGCGGGGGAAGAAAAGGACACAGTTTTAAAAAAGCTGGGTCTTCTGCTCAACAGGATATTCGATGACGGGAACCGGGGCGCGCTGAAGCTTTTCGAGCAAATGCTCGGACGCAATGAAAAACAAAGGGCCTTAAAAGATACGGGTGACGCCGCGCGAATCGAAAAAGAGGGTACCGGACCCCTGCCGAAGATTGTGGTTCTGGATCTGAGAAAAAAACCGGAGGAAGGTTCCGGTGCGGGCACTGTAAAAGTGAAGGCCGGCCACGATGAGGGGGGCAAGGTCGAGTTTACGGCGCAGGGGTCATCCACAGAACGATCAGCCGCGGACACGGTGCTGGTTTTTTCACACAGGACAATGGGAGGCGATACGGAAGGAAACGGGAGTGGGGCGAAGGTAAGCGGGGGACAGGGATCGTTCGACCGGCAACTTGTAAAAAATCTGAGGGAAAACTTAAGCAGCGAGATGGTAAAGCATACCCGGATCATCGTCAAGGAAGACGGGGGCGGGGAACTCCGCATCGTGTTGAAGCCGGAATCGCTCGGCAGCATACGAATGCGGATCAATATGCAGAATAATCATATAGACGGGCGAATATTTGTCGACAATAATAATGTACGGGGTATCGTCGAATCCGCGCTGGATAATCTCCAGCACGCACTCAAAAATGAAGGATTCGACTCCATTTCCCTCAAGGTTTCCGTGGGCCAGGACTACGGAAAACAGGACAATGAGGCGAACGAAGAAGCCCCTTACGCAAAGGCCGGCGTTATCGAGGAGTTCGAAAAAAACATTCCGGTCCTGTCGATCCTCGATGAAGAATACGCCCGGGTCAACCTGATTGTTTAGTGAGGGGAGAAGGAGGAAGTATAGTGGATATTAGCACATTACAGTCACAGGAAGAATTTTTACGCACGGAACAGCTTGTGAATCGGCTCAACAAGGAAATCAACAATGGGAGGGTAATGACGCAGGACCTCGATAAAAACGCCTTTCTGAAACTGCTGATCACCCAGCTCGCGCATCAGGACCCGACGCAGCCGATGGAGGACAAGGAGTTCATTGCGCAGATGGCGCAGTTTTCCTCCCTCGAACAGATAAACAATATGAGCGCGAACATCGAAAAAGTCGCGGGGCTGATCATAAAAAATAATGCCCTTTCTCTTTTAGGAAAGGTTGTGGAATTGTTTGACGGAAACGAACTGATTACAGGCAAGGTTGAGAAGGTTTCGGGAGGGGATTCTCAACAGGTATTTGTCGGCGGCCGGTACTATGATTACCAGGCAGTTGAAAGTATTATCGCAGAATAAGGGGGCTACAAGATATGTTGAGATCGCTTTATTCCGGGGTATCCGGTCTTCAGAATCACCAGGTAAGAATGGATGTTCTGGGTAACAACATCTCCAACGTCAATACGAACGGGTTCAAAAAGGGAAGGGTCACTTTTCAAGACATGCTTTCCCAGACGATGTCGGGGGCCGCGAAACCGACTGATGAAGTGGGGGGGGTGAATCCGAAACAGGTCGGTCTCGGTATGATGATTTCATCGATCGATACGATTCATACCCAGGGTTCCCTCCAGACCACCGGTGTGATGACCGATGTCGCGCTTCAGGGGAACGGCTTTTTTATCCTTAATGACGGGGATAAAAGCTACTATACGCGGAACGGCGCCTTTGGTCTCGATCAAAACGGTTACCTCGTCAATCCGGCCAACGGACAAAAGGTCCAGGGCTGGATTGCCCTGGAACTGGGCGGAGAGACGGTCATCAATACGGCAACGGATCTCGAGGACGTAGTGATCCCGGTAGGAAGCAAGGATCCCGCAAACGCCACAACCATGGTGTATTTTGCGAGCAATCTCGACAAGCGGGTCGATCCTCTCGACGTGAACGATCCCACGGTCAGCGAACTCGAAAGAATCAAGCGAAGTTGGGCGACGAGTTTCGATATCTTCGATGCGTTCGGCAGGGCGCACAAGCTCCAGGTCACCTTTTCGAGGGAGCCGGAAATTCCGAACAGGTGGAGAGCAGAGGTTCAGGTGATCAATACCGTCGGCGAGGAGCAGACACCCCTGCCAACGGTACTCAATGTCGCCGGTTCGGCAAACGCCGACAATGTCTTTTATCTCGATTTCGACAATCTCGGGGCGCTTCAATCGGTGATTGACGGGACAGGGGCCGCGATCGGTGAAGGAAACGCAATGGTGAATGTCACCTTCGACGTTCCCGAAACAGAGGCCGGTGAGGCGGCGACGCAAACCTTTACACTCAACCTCGGGGAAATCGGGCAGTACCAGGATGTTGTTACCCAATTCGGAGACAAGTTCACGACAAAGATAAGGGAACAGGACGGCTACACAATGGGATATCTCGAAACCTTCAAGATCGACCAGCAGGGGGTGATTATCGGGGTGTATTCGAACGGAACGAACAGGATGCTCGGACAGATCGCCCTTGCCGGTTTCACCAATCCGGGCGGACTCGAGAAAGCCGGTGAAAATACCTATGTCGTTTCGAACAATTCGGGCGACGCCATGATCGGGACGAGCGGTGTCGAAGGAAGGGGAAAGATCATTGCCGGTACACTCGAAATGAGTAATGTGGATCTGGCCGAACAGTTTACCGACATGATCGTTACCCAGCGGGGATTTCAGGCAAACTCGAGGACCATTACCACATCGGACCAGATGCTTCAGGAGTTATTGACTTTGAAACGGTAAAATCGGATGATTAGCGTATATTGGTACGTTGATCATTTATAATAGATACCATGGCATTCCACCCCGGATGATGAGGATTTCATGCGGGGTGGAATACGCATGTAAGGAGTAGATGAGAAGGTACGGTGATAAAGGTAACAAAGCTTGACAATACGGAATATTACGTTAACCCGCATCAGATCGAATATATCGAATGCAATCCGGATACCACCCTCATTATGCTTTCGGGGAAACGGCTTGTCGTACGTGAAGATTACGCGACTATTTTTAAAAGGATCGTTACCTATAGAAGACTCATTGGCGCATTCAAGAACGAGGAGTAGAAGCTTATGGGAATAGATATTGCGAGTGTTCTCGGTTTAATCATAGGATTTGTCGCGGTTGTGTTCGGAATCGCTACCGGCGCGACCACACCGCTTATTTATCTCCATGTACCGTCATTCCTTATTACGGTCGTGGGTTCATTCGGGGCGCTCATGCTGGCGAATCCGATGTCGAGGATATTCGATACCATCAAATACTTCGGACTTATTTTCAGAAAACAGGAACACGGGGAACTCAAACTGATTCGGGATCTCGTCTCCTTTTCGGAGAAGGCGCGGCGTGACGGCATTCTTGCCCTCGAAGACGACCTCGAAAGCGTTGAGGATGATTTCCTCCGCAAGGGTATCCAGCTCGTTGTCGACGGGACGGATCCGGATATCATCAAGAATGTCCTCAACACGGAATTGAACAAGATTCAGGAACGTCATGACGACGGAATCAAACTCTTCGATACATGGGGAAAACTCGCGCCCGCGTTCGGGATGATAGGGACCCTGATCGGGCTTATCGCAATGCTTACAAAAATCGAGGACAGGTCCGCGATCGGCGCCGGTATGTCGACCGCCCTTATCACCACCCTTTACGGTGCTTTTCTTGCAAACCTGGTACTCATCCCGATCAAACATAAACTCGAAGACAAAGACAAGGAAGAAGCCCTCATAAAGGAGATCATGATCGAAGGGATTCTTTCGATACAGTCCGGAGACAATCCGAGGATTTTAGAGGAAAAACTCCTCTCGTATCTGCCGACCGAAAAGCGGGAGGCGATCCAGCAGGAATCCATGGGCGATTAATATAAGGACGGGAAACGATGGCTGTCGCACGGAAGAAAAGAGAAAGAAAAGAAGAAGGCTCGCCCGACTGGCTTCTGACCTACGGGGATATGACTACCCTTCTTCTCACTTTTTTCATATTCATGTTCACCCTTGCAGAGATAGAAGGTTCGGAACTGCGGATGATCCTCGCCGCTTTTCAGGGGCTGGGCTCGCTTCGCGGCGGGAATACCCTGCAGGAAGGAAAACTGGCTGAACTGGGAAACGCAATCATGACCCTCCCGTCGATGGAACGGGGGAGGGCGCTCGACAAGGCGAGAAAAAGGGCCAAATCCCTTTTCCAGGTCGATGTGAAGACGGAGAAGGTCCGCATCAAGGAGGATGAACGGGGACTCATCATCTCGCTCGCGGCGGATACCTACTTTCGTGAGGGGAGTGCGGAAATCGATATCGAGGAAACCCGTGAAGTACTCAAGAATGTGGCGAAGCTCCTGAAGGCTCCGGAACTCAAGGGAACAAAATTCCGGATCGAGGGGCATACCGATTCGGTGCCGACAGATCCCCGCGGTGAATATCCGACGAACTGGGAGCTTTCGACGGCGCGTTCGATCAACGTACTCAAATACCTGGTCCAATACCAGGTCGACGAGAAACAGTTCCAGGTCGCGGGGTTCTCCGACACGGTTCCCCTTTATTCGAATGATACCCCCGAAGGGAGGGCGGCCAACCGGAGGGTCGATATTGTCGTCCTGACGGAAGGGCACCTGTAACGGGGGGAGGCAAACCCTCAAGGAGGGGTATTTCCCCTCTTGGACATGGCGGGGGCTTTATGGTACTATGGTCGTGTGTATGATCCGTTCCCGTGCAGCGCATCGATATGATGATATCGGCGCCGGAAGCGATGGATACGAAGATCGCGTAGGCCGCGTTTTTTGCGGCGAAGAGGTGTGGTCGGGAAGTGACAGGGTCGGGCACAGGCACAAGGGCCGTGCGGAAAGTTGTTGCGGAAAGCATTTGATTATTTAAACGAAGTTTGATACACTTTAAATAGGGTATATATCCTATTAAGAGGGAGGGGTTAAGGAAAACAATGGCAGACGAAGAACAATATCTCGATGAGGAGAGGGATGTTCAGGATGAACTTGATGCGGGTAAAAAGCGCGGGTTCGTCCCCGAGTTTCTCCTTCAGGTTCTCAAATGGCTGTTGATTGGCCTTGCCGTGGTCATCGGTATGGTGACCATCGCCTTTGTGACATTTAACATTCTTATGCCGGGAAGGGTTCCCGTCAGCCCGCAGGAGCAATCGGCCGACTACAGGGATGTTCATACTTTGTATAATTTTTTTAACAATATCAGTCCGATTCGCGGATTGACTGCGGACGATCCCCCGAAAACCTTTATCGCCGAGCTTACCATCGGTTACAGGAAAGGGCGGACGGCCGTTCAGACGGAACTTATCGATCGCACTGATCAGATAGAAAATATCATTCTCCTTTTTCTCGGACAGAAAAAGGCGAATGAACTCCGTACGCAGGATGCGGAAGAGTTACAGGAGCAGATCAAGAACAAGATCAACCATATCATGGTTGAAAAGGTTGATTTGGTACTCTTTAAGGAATTGCAGGCTTTTTAGAAGCCGCGAAACGTATTGCGGGCCGTTCATCCTCATTTCCGGAGCGTGAAGGCCGGCGGTATGAGGAAGGGATACGATGACAGAAGTCTTGTCACAGGACGAAATAGATCAGCTGTTGACCGCGATATCCTCCGGCGAAGTCGAAACGGCGGAGGTACAGCAGGCGACCGATCAGAAAAAAATAAAGATCTATGATTTCAAACGTCCGGACAAATTTTCAAAAGACCAGATACGCACGGTATCCATCATGCATGAAACCTTCGCGCGGCTTACCACGACATCCCTCTCCGCCCAGCTGCGAAGTCTGGTGCATGTTCATGTCGCATCGGTCGATCAGCTGACGTACGAGGAGTTCATCCGTTCGATTCCCAATCCGACGACACTTGCCGTCATCAATATGGACCCCCTGAAAGGTTCCGCGATCCTGGAGATCGATCCGGCCGTGACGTTTTCAATCATCGACCGGCTTTTCGGCGGACAGGGTGAAGGGACAAAGTTTTCGCGCGACCTCACCGATATCGAGCAGTCGGTCATGGAGGGTATTATCGTCCGTATTCTGGGCAATATGAGGGAGGCATGGAGTACGGTGATCGATTTGCGGCCGAGACTCGGCCAGATCGAGACGAACCCCCAGTTCGCCCAGATCGTGCCGCCGACGGAAATGGTCGTCCTGGTTACCCTTGAAACAAAAGTCGGGGAGGTGGAAGGAATGATGAATTTCTGCATTCCGTACCTCACCATCGAACCGATTATTTCAAAACTCTCCGCACAATACTGGTATTCATCGGTGCGCAGGGGGACAACCACGGAAAACCTGAATATTCTTCGCGAAAGGCTTTCAAAAATCGACGTCACGATTACCGCAGAGATCGGGAATATCGATCTCAAGGTGAGAGATGTACTCGCACTCCGGATCGGGGACGTTATCCGTCTGTACAGTGTACGGGTGGGGGATCCCATGGTGTTGAAAATCGGGAACAGGCGAAAATTCCTCTGCCGTCCCGGATTGGTGGGAAACAAGCTGGCGGTTCAGGTCACGCAAAAACTCGAAGATGCGGAGAAACAGGATTTTGAAGAACTTTCAACAGAAGTGGAGGAATAGCAATGAGTGATGGTTCTCTTTCCCAGGATGAAATAGATGCCTTGTTGCAGGGATCGGATACGATAGAGCTTGGTTCGGATTTTGATACCGACGCGGGAGGGGGTGAGGAAACCCTTTCCGACAAGGAGATAAGCGCGTTACGGACGGTACTTGCCGGGGCTGTGGATTCGCAGAGTTCCAACATTTCGATGCTGGCAGGCCAGAAGATAACTATAAAAAAACCGAAGGTTTCAATAAAAACAAAGGACAAGCTTGTCGGTGATCTGCCGAACGATGTCGTGGAAATCCGGGCGGATTTCCGTGAAGGGGTGAGCGGAGAACATTCTACTCTTCTCGATGTCAAGGCAGCGATAAAAATGGCGAGTCTGATGCTGGGCCAGGACGGCGTCGAATTGAACGAAATGGCGTTTTCGACGATCGGTGAGGCGATATCGAACATCATAAGCCCGGCGATAACGGCTATCGGCAACAAGATTAACGCAACGATCGTTACCACGCCGCCTTCGGTTCAGAAACTCCCCAAAACGGGGATATCCCTTCCGCAGGGGGATAATTTCGTTGTTGTGGAGTATCAGATGACGGTTGCAGGTCAATCGTCGAGGATGGTCGATATTTATTCGACCAGTCTTGCAAATGAAATTGCCAGACGCTTAAGCGGGGCGGACGAAGGTCCGGACATGAAATCGGAAGTGACTTCGGATTCCGGACAGATGTTTCAGCCCGACGCTTTTGGGACAGGAGCGGATAACGACATGGGACAACCTTTTGACAACATAATGGGAAGCGGTAAGGGATCGAATCAACCGAATGTGCAATCGGTGCAGTTTCCTAATCTGCAGCAGGGGGCAAATCCCCAGGAACAGGGGAATATCGGTCTTCTCATGGACGTCTATATGGAGATGACCGTCGAACTCGGCCGGACAAAAAAACTGATAAAGGATATTCTGGGTATCGGTGAAGGGACGATCATCGAACTCGATAAGCTCGCCGGTGAGCCGGTCGATATACTGGTGAATCACAAGCTTATTGCCAAGGGAGAGGTCGTGGTCATCGATGAAAACTTCGGCGTCCGTGTGACGGAAATCGTATCTCCTATGGAAAGGATGGGGGATCTGACATAGGAATTTCGCAAAAAGTACTTGATTTATTGTAGATATCGGTATATAAACATAGTATCGTTAACTGGGAGGAACGAAACTGAAAACTAAAAGCTTGTCTCTGCTTTTTTATATCGTGATGATAATATTGTTACCCTTATTTTCTCTCTTCGGACAACAAGCAGGTGGTGAAACGGACCTTCCTGAAAGCGAAGATCCTGTATTTATTATCGAAGAAGGGGACGCTGTGGAGGACGGGACGGTTTCGGAAGCGGAACAGCCCGGAAATCTCGTGGATATCTGGGAGTTTGTCCGGATGCTTCTGGTCCTTGCCGGCGTTGTGGGGGTTATTTACCTTTTCTTCTTCTTTCTCAAAAAGGGAATGAAAAAACGGTTACCGGAAACTGAACTCATCCAGATCCTTGCGGCAAAGGGGCTTCAGGGAAGCGACATGCTCTATCTGGTCCGGCTCGGAAATCTCGTTTATCTGGTCGGTTCGGGTGCGGGAGGTATCTCGCTTATATCTGAAATTTCGGACAAGGAAACCCTTGATACGGTACGGCTTCAGGCGGCGGAATCGACACCTGTGGTTAAGCAGAGTTTTTCCGATATACTGTCCCGTCTGTTCAATCCCGGAAAAAAACAGGATACATCGATGATAGACCCGATAGATTTTATGAAGAGGCAACAGGAACGATTGAATAAACTCAAATAAAGGAGATAAACGGAAAAAAAGCGTATCGATAATCAAAATGCTGTCATTGGTTTTGAACAAATATCCGGCATGAGGCGGTCGGGAGGTTATTCATGATCGAATGCGTTCGTGATATGCGGGATAAAACCGATAAATGAACCTGGGAGGGGAGATGAAAAACAAAAGACTCATTTTCTGGATACTTATCGTGTTCCTGTTAATGCCCGGTGGATCGGTGTTTGCCCAGGAAGAAACGGCACCTGCCGTCCCCGGATTTCCATATATAGATCTAAATGTTCGCGAAGCTGAAAACAACAGGGAAGTCGCCCTTTCTGTTCAGCTGCTTCTGCTTCTTTCGGTCCTTACCCTGGCACCATCGATCATGATTCTCATGACTTGTTTTTTGCGTATCGCGATTGTTTTTGATTTCATAAAGCGTTCGCTTTCACTGCAGCAGGTCCCACCGAACCAGGTGCTTATGGGACTCGCCCTATTTATTACACTGTTCGTTATGTGGCCGACATTCAACGAGATCTATGAGACGTCCTTGAAGCCCTTTTCGGACGAGGAGATCGGGATCGAGGAGATGTACAAAAACGCCGAGGCACCGATCCGGTTGTTTATGTTCAGGCAGCTCGAAGGCAATTACGACAACATCAAACTTTTCATGAATATGCAGAAACTGCCGAAGCCGAAAACCGACAAGGATGTGCCGACATTCATCCTTATCCCGGCGTTTGTTCTCAATGAACTCACGATCGCCTTTAAAATAGGGATACTGCTTTTCATTCCATTTATCATCATCGATATGGTCGTCGCGTCTACCCTGATGTCGATGGGTATGATCATGCTTCCGCCGGTCATGATCTCTATGCCCTTCAAGCTTATTCTTTTTGTTTTGGTCAATGGGTGGGATCTGATTATCAGGCAGTTGATCGAAAGCTTTTTGTGAGGTGAAAGGAGGAAACGATGGATTTCGGAATTCTGGTTAATCTGATTCAAAGCGGTATTTTACAGATTTTGTTGATCGCTTCACCCATGCTGCTTGTCGGACTCGCGGTGGGTCTCATCATTTCCGTGTTCCAGGCGACAACCTCGATCCAGGAACAAACACTCACCTTTGTCCCGAAGATTGCCGCGATTCTCGGTTCGATTATCGTCTTCGGACCGTGGATATTTTCCTCCATGGCCCAGTTTACGATAAAAATAATCCAGGCGATACCGACCCTGGCAAAGTAGAGGAGGCGGACGATAGAGCTGTTCGTTACAAATTTTCAGATTTTTTTACTCGTCTTCTTCCGGATATTCGCCATGATGGAAGTGGCGCCGCTTCTTTCATCCAGCGCGATTCCCCAGATTGCGAAGGTCGGTATTTCGCTTTTTGTGGGTATTGTTATTTTCCCCGGTGTCGTGGCGGACGGGTATCCCCTGCCGGATGATTTCATCCACTACGCATTGCTCGTTATAGGAGAGGCGCTCATCGGCATCATCATCGGGTTTTTTCTGTATGTCGTGTATTCGAGTTTTCAGGTGGCCGGTCAGTTTTTCTCCCTTCAGATGGGATTCGGTGCTTCCGAAGTCTTCGATCCCCTTGCACAGATCGAAATACCGCTTCTGGGCCAGTTTTTCAATCTCGTTGCCATGTTGATTTTCGTGGCGACGGGGGGATTTCAGAAGTTTATCGTGGTCGGTATGAGCGGATCTTTCAAAGCGATCAAGGCGATCAATATCGTGATCGGCAGGGAAAGGATCCTGTCTGTTTTTATGGGGAGTCTGGGCAGGCTCTTTGAGTCCGCCCTCATGATTTCTTTTCCAATTTTGGGTACGCTCTTTATCATATCGATCTCCGTCGGCCTGCTCGCGAAAGCCGCCCCGCAGATGAACCTCCTTATGATGGGGTTTCCCATCGCCATCGGCGTCGCGTTTCTCATCATCTTCGCGACCATCCCTTTTCTCATGGAGACGTTCAGGCATATGCTCGATGCCGGATTCGAGGGTGTGTCCCGGCTGATTCTGGGTATGAAAGGCGGCGGCGGATGAAGGAGATACGGGAAGAGATCAATAGACGGTACCCTATTTGTGTCTCGAGAACGGGGTTCCGTACGGCGGCTGAACCTTCGTTTTGCGGCATCCATATTCAATGGTTCGCCAAGGCAGAGGACGAAGGAAGAACCGAGGAACCCACCGAACACAAGATCCGTAAAGCGCGCGAAGAGGGAAAAGTAGCCAAATCCGGTGAACTCACATCGGCTCTTATCCTCCTTGTCGCCATTGTCACGATCGGCCTGCTTTCCTCATATCTGCTGCAAAATTCGATCGAAATGCTTAAATATTTTATCGAGCGCTCATGCGAGATCGATATAACACGCGATTTCCATGTCCTTCCGGTTTTTTTAACATTTTTTATGAAGCTGGCCCTTCCGGTCCTGCTTATCTGTTTTATTGCGGCCTTTCTGGGAAACGTACTTCAGGTGGGATTTCTCTTTACCGTCAAGCCGATTATTCCCGATTTCAACAAGATCATTCCGAGGTTCGGCAAATTCATACAGCGTGCATTTCTCTCGACGGAAGCCCTCTTTAATCTGGGTAAATCGGTATTCAAGATTATCATCATCGGACTTATCGCTTTTTTGAACCTTGCTATGGAAATAAAGAAGATCGCCATGCTTATGAATCAGCATTTTATGATAAGCTTCGGGCTTTTCGCGTTTCTCGCGTTCAGGATCGTAATCGAATCGGCGATCGCGCTTTTGGTCCTTTCTATTTTCGACTACTTTTTTCAAAGAAGGAAACATCTCGAATCTCTTAAAATGACCAAGCAGGAAGTCAAGGAAGAGCGCAAGATGTACGAAGGGGACCCCCTTGTCAAAAGCAGGCTTCGTCAAAAAATGCAGGAATTGCTTAAAAGAAACATGCTGAAAGAAGTGCCAAAAGCGGATGTGGTGATCACCAACCCGACGCATTACGCGATCGCGCTTCAATGGAAAAAGGAAACGATGGTGAGTCCGACGGTGGTCGCCAAGGGGGCCGACCACATGGCGTATAAAATAAGGGAGACGGCCGAGGAGCACGGGATTCCTGTTGTCGAGAACAAGCCGCTCGCGCGGGCGCTTTTTTTGGAAGTGGATATCGGCGACTCGATCCCCGAGAAATTTTATGAAGTCGTCGCCCTGATTCTCGCACAGGTGATGAAATTAGGCGGGAAACGATACGCCGCCGTATAATGTCACGTGAAAGGAGGAACGTATGGCAGACATCCGTCAGATAACCCGTGATATTTTCAGACAGCCGAGCGATCTCTTTGTCGCAGTCGGCGTCGTGCTTTTCGTCATGATGATCGTGATTCCGCTTCCCGCGTTCGTACTCGATGCCTTTATGGCACTCAACCTTGTCCTGAGTCTCCTGGTGATTTTGATCGTCCTCTATACCAAACATTCCCTGGAGTTTACGGTGTTTCCGACCCTGCTTCTGATTCTTACCGTTTTCGGCCTTGCCATTAATATATCGTCGACGCGGCTTATCCTCGTCGAGGGAAGCCATTTTGACGGAAGGATTGTCAGGGCGTTCGGCACATTCGTCGTCGGGACTACCGGGACCGAGGGGTATGTCATCGGACTGATCATTTTTATCATTATCATCATCGTTCAATTTATCGTCATTACAAAGGGTTCGACGAGGGTCGCGGAAGTCGCGGCACGATTCACCCTTGATGCGCTGCCCGGAAAGCAGATGGCGATTGAATCCGAATACAACCTGGGCCTTATTACTGAGGAAGAGGCCACAAAAAAGAAGAATGAACTCCAGAAAGAGGTTGATTTTTACGGGGCGATGGACGGTGCTTCCAAATTTGTTTCGGGGAACGTGAAGGTCGGAATTCTTATTACCCTTGTCAACATCGTCGGCGGTATGATTGTCGGTGTACTGCTTCACGCGGAGACCATGGATATTGCGGTCAACACATATATCCCGCTCGCGATCGGTGACGGGCTGGTAACGCAGCTTCCGGCGCTTCTCATTTCAACCTCCACCGGTATCATCGTTACCCGTTCGGTTTCCGAATCATCCTTCGGGAAGGACGTGACGGGCCAGTTCGGCAGGCAGGCGAGACCGTACTGGATCGCATCAGCGATTCTCTTTTTACTGAGTCTGCTTCCGGGATTTCCCTGGTATGTCCTCATGCCGCTTTCCGGTCTCATGATTTTTCTCGCGGTTACTCTTTCCCGCAAAATCCTTTCCGATGAAGAGAAGGAAAAGCTGAAAAAGGTGAAGGAAAAGGAGATGGAGGTTCCAAAGGAGATGTCTCCGGTGGTTCCGCTCGACCCGCTTTCCCTTGAAATCGGTTACGGACTCATTCCGCTTGTGGACAAGGACCAGGGGGCGGAACTCCTCAACAGAATAACCCGGATACGGCGGGAATCGGCGTTCGAACTCGGCATTGTTGTGCCCAGGATCCGCATCATCGACAATATGAGGCTGGAACCGCCCGAATATTGTTTCAAGATAAACGGGGTCGAAGTGGGAAAGGGCAAGATCAGGATGGGACATTATCTGGCGATCAATCCGGGCGGAGTAAAAGAAAAAATACCGGGCGAATCGACAAAGGACCCCGCGTTCGGACTCCCCGCGATCTGGATTCTCGAAGAACACCGCGAGCGGGCGGAGCAACTCGGGTATACGGTTGTCGATCCGCCATCCATTATCGCGACGCATTTTACCGAGATTATAAAGCATCATGCCGCAGAAATTCTCGGACGGCAGGGAGTAAAGACGATTTTGGATACGTTGAAAGACGATTATCCGGCGGTGATCGAAGAAGTACATAAAATATTTTCGATAAGCGAGGTTCACAAAGTACTGCAGGGGCTGCTTCGGGAACAGGTTTCGATCAGGAATATCGTTTCCATTCTCGAAACCCTTGCAGATTACGGTGATGTGACGAAAAGTGTCGCGTTTCTTATCGAAAAGGTACGCCAGGCCCTGCGGCGTCAGATATGTCATACCTATGCGGACGATCTGAAGGTGATACGGGTGCTTACCCTTCATCCTGAACTCGAACAGAAGATGATCGATGCGAGGGTGGAAACGAATATCGGGGTGACGGCGGCACTCGAGCCGGGTCTGCAGCGGAAGTGGATAACGGGGTTGCTCGATGCGGTAAAACAGGTACAGGATCAGGGTCTGAATCCCGTTATTCTCTGTTCGGAAGCCGCGCGTGCCGCGGTGAAGTGGAGTGCAAAGAGGGAGATACCGCATCTCGTGGTACTTTCCGTACCGGAGATAACGACGGATATAACGATCGAAAGCCTGGGGGAGATATCACTGGATATCTCATCCGGCGGCTGATGCGCATTCATATTCTTTGAGGGAGTATGTCTGTATTGCGATATCAGAATGAGAGAAGGGGCAGATCATGCAGTATTTTACATTACAGGCTCACACACTGAAGGACGCGATTGATGCCATGAAACGGCAATACGGCGACAAGGCACGTCTCCTCACCCATCGTGTCGTGCGAACCGGTGGATTTATGGGGCTTTTTATAAAAGAGGGAATCGAGATAACCGGTTATTTATCGGATGCGCCTGCGCCACGCCGATACGCAGATGAGGACGAGAAGAAAAAAATTCTCGATGCCGTAAACAAGGAACAGACAATGGCAAAAATACTCAGGGAAATCAAGCAGATCAAGGTACAACTTTCGGGCGGTAGGGATAATACGGCCGTTTCCAATCCCGCGCTGGATCAGGTAAGAGAAATACTTGAATTGAACGATTTCACCCCTTCTTTTATCCGAAAAATTATCGGATCACTGGAGAAGGAGTTTTCGATCGAAGCCCTGAACGATACGGCCGCCTTGAGGCAGAGCGTCCTCCGGCGGATAGGAGAACAAATATTGATTTATCCGCCCTTTCGGTTCAGCAAAAAAAAGCCGATTATATATATAGTTGTCGGTCCGACGGGAGTGGGGAAAACGACGACGATCGCCAAACTTGCCGCGATCTACGGATTGGGCAATAAAAAGCAGCCGGTATCCCAGGTGAGGATGATTACGATCGATAATTACCGGATTGCGGCAAAAAAGCAGATAGAAACCTATGCAGAGATCATGCAGATTCCCGTCAGCTTTGCCGAAACTTATAATGAGTTGCAAAAGGCGATTGCCCTTTATCAGGATGTCGATCTGATTTTAATCGACACGATCGGCAAGAGCCCCGCGGATTACGAAAAACTGGGGGAGATGAAGAGAATTCTCGACGCATGCGGCACCTACAGCGAAACTCATCTGGCGGTAAGCGCGACGACGAAGGCCTCGGATGTGGAAGATATCTTGAGGCAATTCGAGCCGTTTATGTATAAGTCGGTAATTCTGACAAAGCTGGATGAGACAAACAGGATCGGTAATATAATGAGTGTGCTCGCGGAAAAGAGCAAACCGGTTTCCTATATCACCGACGGACAGGTTGTCCCCCAGGATATCGAGGAGGCAACGGTGATGCGGTTTCTCATGAAACTCGAGGGATTGAGAATAGACCGAGATTTTATAGAAAAGGTATTTGGTAAACAGGATGAATGCTATATTAACAATTGGAGATAACAAGATGGGAGATCAGGCACAAAAATTAAGGGAAATAATGCGGAATAACAATCCGGATTCATTGAGGCGGAATACCCGCATTATATCAATTTCAAGCGGGAAAGGGGGGGTCGGAAAGACCAATATTGCCATTAATATCGCCCTCGCGTACGCACAACTCGGCAAAAAAGTCGTCGTCATGGATGCCGATCTGGGGCTAGCAAACGTCAATGTCGTGCTTGGCATTATCCCCCGGTACAATCTGTATCACCTTATCAGAAAACAGAAAAAAATGAAGGAGATTATTCAGGATACGGGATACGGAATCAAGATTGTCGCCGGTGCATCCGGTTTTTCCAAAATCGCGAATCTTTCGGATGATGAACGAAAGAACATTATCGTCGAACTGAGTGAACTTTCGAATGCAGACGTTCTCATTATCGATACCGGGGCGGGTGTTTCGAATAATGTCCTTTCCTTTATTGCCGCATCCGACGATGCGATTATCGTGACGACTCCGGAACCAACCGCGATCACCGATGCGTACGGAATTATCAAAATAATCGCGACAGAAATCGATAACATCAATATCGGTCTCAAACTCGTGGTCAACAAGGTGAAGACGGTAACGGAAGGGAGAAGAGTGGCAGAACGGGTCATCAACATTGCAGGCCAGTTCCTCAATCTGAAAATCGATTATCTCGGTTTTGTCTATGATGATGTTCTTGTCCACAACTGTGTCGTCAAACAAAAACCTTTTCTCCTTGCGGACGCAAAAAGCAAGGCCTCGATATGTATCAAACACATGGTCGGCAGACTCGAGAATATCGAGTACAAGGAGGGAAGCGGGATAGGGGGATTTTTGAAAAAGCTTTTTGTCAAGTGATATCGGCCGCGGGCCGTACGGATAACAAAAGGTTCGTCTTATGAAAGAACAGGGAGGGGGACAGACGAAAAAATTCTTTTTTTATATTAATTACACCAAATTCCGGTTAATTCCTCTGAATATTCACCGTCTCACACAAGAAAATACGGAAAAAATATTCGTAAAGCTGTTATCGACATATTTTAAGGAAATGCTTTTAAACTATCTTGACGGGTTTATATTTTTAATTTATCCTGTAAATAGAGGGACTAAATGATAAACTGGAAAATTGTCGCAGTTTTTGCAGTGTTTGCAGCAGTTTTAGCGATTCTATCCGGAGGTGTCGGGGGTGTTCCGTTCTTCGAGATCATGTTACGCGCTATCATATGGTCGATTGTTTTTGCCGGGTTGGGGGTCGTCCTCAATCTCGTTTTGAATAAATATCTGCCCGAACTTCTGGAAATGACAGGCGGTGAACAATACGGTAAATCCGAAGAAAGCGAGTTTGAAGCGATAATTCCCGAGGAAAACCCTCATGCGAAAGGAGAGCGGAAAAGGAATAATTCTTTGGATGATGATACCGCGGATGTTGATTCGGATGCGGAAGGAATCGAAACCGTTTTGGAACTGGAAGAAGAAGGCGATACGACGTATGCCCAAAACGGTTCGGCTGATACCAAAAGCGGCGAGGTTGATGAGGAAAGCGTCTTTGAATCCGCACCGGATGAAGGGGATATAGCGGAAAAACCGAAAAAGACGGCAGAGGGTATACGGTCTCTTGATTCAACGGACGAGACCATGGATATTGAAGATATCGATGATGAAGACGTACGGTCGATAACGGAAGAACCAATGGAAAAAGACGATCTCGATGAATTGCCGGAGATCGATTCATTTTCAAGCAGTTTTTCCCATGTGGGAGACGAATCGGATGCAGGGACGGAATCATTTGAAGTGAGGAATCCTTTCGGCCGGACCAGGATCGATCCGAAAGTTTCCGAACTTGTTCAGGATCCGTCAAAAACCGCAAAAGCCATTCATACCTGGATTGAGAGGGACAGGGATTGAAAGAAAAAAGGAAGGATGTAAATATTATGGCAGATCCTTTGGAAGGTAAATCTGAAGAAGAACTCTGGCGGCTTTATAAAAATAAAAAAGACCCGCAGATACGGGATATTTTTATAAAGCAATATGCCCCTCTCGTGAAATATGTTGCAGGAAAAATAGCGATCGGAATGCCGACAAACGTCGAATTCGACGATCTGGTCGGATTCGGAGTCTTTGGATTGTTTGACGCAATCGACAAGTTCGATCCCGATAAACATGTCAAATTCAAGACCTATGCCGTCACGCGTATTCGGGGCGCTATTTTCGACGAGTTACGGGCAATCGACTGGGTTCCGCGATCGATACGCCAGAAAAGCAGGGAAGTGGAAGAAACGGTGCGCATGCTCGAGTCACAGCTGGGACGCGTTGCCACGGACGAAGAGATCGCACGGGCGATGAATATGGATGCCGGTGATTTTCAGCAGTTGATTTTGAAAATCAGCGGTACATCGATCCTCTCTCTGAATGATGTGTGGAATACGGGGGACGATAACGACAAAATATCGATTGTGGACAGTATCGAATCGCCTTCAAATCTCAATCCCGACACTATTGTCGAAAAGGAAGAAATCAAGCGGGTTATTATCGAAGCGATTAATGAGTTGCCCGAAAAAGAAAAAAAGGTCCTTGTACTCTATTATTATGAAGACCTTACCCTGAAAGAAATCGGCGAGGTGCTGGGTGTGACGGAGTCACGAATTTCTCAACTTCACACCAAAGCGATCATGAGATTGCGAACCAAACTCACGAGTATAAAGAAGGGTATCGTATAGGAGCACGACTCATATGATCAATTTTTCCCAGCTTCGGGAATACATGAATCAGCAGTTGGAGAAAGACCGGGAGGTAAAATCCATCGAAGTACGCGGGAACTCCCTCGAGGAGGCCCTCAGATCAGCTTCAGTCGAACTGGGAGTACCGATAAATAAACTTAATTATGAAATATTGAACCGGGGAACCAAAGGCGTGTGGGGCGTCGGGAAAAAGCAGTGGGAACTTATCGTCTACGAATCCGCTGAAAAAGTCATGATGCCCGATTTCATAGAAACAGGTAAAAAGGAAATCGGCGCGGATATTCCGGTGATGGAAGACAGGGACGGTGATGTTTTCGTTCGACTTACCCATGACGGTGTATTTTTGAAAGTGACAAAGCCCAGGGGAAAAGGCAAGGTGGCGACGGAAAAACACGCACTCGAGCGAATACATCAACGCGGTGTGACGCGATACGATGTCGGTATTATTTCGCGTGTCGTCAAGAGGGCCGAGGAGAAATACATCCGTATCGGCGAGTTCGATTATAATCCCGTCCATGACGCCTCAATGTCCGTCGATATTATAGAGATGGAAATGAAAGCGGTCATGGAAGTCACGGCCCCCCGTCTGGGCGGCGCCGATCTGACGTATGACAGTATCGTGGCCATTCTCAAAAACAATGGTGTCGTCTACGGCATTCTACATGACGAAATTCGGAAATTCGAAGATTATCCGCAATATAATATGAGGCTCGTCGCGGCAGAAGGTACGAAACCGGTCAACGGAAAGGACGCGCAGATCGCCTATCATTTTAATGTCGAACGGGGCCACATCACCCTCAAGGAAGAAGCGGGAAGGATCGATTTCAAGGAACTCAATCTGATTGAAAATGTGGTAGCGGGCCAGGTACTCGCAAAAAAAATACCGCCTGAAAAAGGAGTAGAGGGACGAACCGTTACCGGCAAGACGATTCCCGCGAAATCGGGGAACGACGTCGATATACAGATCGGGAAGAACGTGAAATTATCGGAAGACGGGATGACCGCGATATCGGAGATCAACGGCCAGGTGATGCTGATCGGTGGAAAAATAAACGTCGAGCCGATTTATATGGTAAGCGGCGATGTCAATCTCCAGACAGGCAACATTCTGTTTCTGGGGACCGTTATCGTCAAAGGAAGCGTCCTCGACGGTTTTTCGATAAAAGCGGCGGGGAATATCGAAATCAAGGGGAACGTCGGCAAATGCAACCTCGATGCGGAAGGCGATATTATCGTTCACCAGGGTATCCTGGGGAAGAACGGCGGGCGTGTGAGAAGCGGTAAAAGTGTCTTCTCAAAGTTCATCGAGCACGCCCACGTGGAGGCTGTGGAGTTTGTCGTCGTGAATGAGGGAATTCTCCACAGCTCGGTCGACGCGAACAGAAAAATAATCTGTTCCGGAAGACGGGCGTCGATCGTCGGCGGAAAACTCAGGGCATCGGAAGAAATCAATGCCAAAAATCTCGGCTCGATCGCCGGTACGGAAACGATTCTGGAAGTCGGCTATGATCCGTCGAGCAAGGAGAAACTGGCCGTTCTCGATAAAAAGAAAACGGATCTGGATAAGGAACTCGAAGAGCTTGAATTGAACATAAAAACCCTCATGAATCTCAAAAAAGTCCAGCGAAAACTTTCTGAGGAGAAGGAGGCGTATCTTTCCGAATTAAGTGAAAAAAGAAACAATATTACCTCCGAACTCGAACGGGTCAACGGTGATATCGATGAAATCAAGTCACATCTGGTCGCACTCAGAAAAGAGGGGAAGGTATCGGCTTCCGAGAGGGTGTTTCCCGGTGTTAAATTATATATACGGGATGCCTATCTGGAGGTGAAAAACGAGTTTAAATTTGTTACATTTATATTGGAGCACAATAATATACGCGTCACCCGCTATGAAGCGGTAGAAGAGGAGTTTAAAAGGAGAATCATCTAGACGATGCCGTTACTTCCGATTGATTTACAGACCATGTTTTCCCATCTGAATCAGGTCGGCAAGGAGCAGGCGATTCAAAAGGATGTTTCACCGCTCCATCAATCACTCCAGGGATCCGAAATAGCAAAAGAAACGATCGATAAAGATGCGACCGTCAATGAAACCCATGATATCGGAGACGGTGTTGAAAAAGTGAATGAAGAAGAGAACAGGAAAGAAAACAGGAATCGGAACAGGAAAAGAGAGAAAGAAAAGGAAGCGTTGAAAAAGGAGCAGAGGAAAATGTTTAGAGAATCTCATCTGGGTCATCATATCGATATTATTGGATAGAAAGCTACGAGTCATTATGGAATACATTCTCATAACAGGCCTTTTCGCGGCGGGATTTTTTATCGTGTATCTGTTTTTGAAACGAACAATAAAAAAACTCGTCAATCCGCAAAAGCTGATCGATAACATCCATTCCGAAGTCAACAAAATAATGGCCGAACTCAACAATATAACAGAGCGGAATATCACCCTCATTGAACAACGCGTACGGGAGCTTTCTGCGCTTCTGGAAAAAGCCGATAAAAAGATCCTCATGCTGCAGCGTGAAAGTGAGAAATACAGCATGAGTAAAAATTACAGCGATATCATTAAAAAGACGCAACAGCAGGGTGAAGCGCAAAACAGGAAAGAGAGCGACGTGAGTATCCGTGAGCGGGTGTTGAAACTCTATTACCAGGGGTTTTCTCCCGCACTGATCGCCGGCCGGATTAATCTGCCGGTCGGTGAGATCGAGCTTATTATTTCTTTGGAAGAGAGAAAAGGATAGGATTGTGAAACTGGAAGAGATCCTTCCTTTTTCAATCGACTGTGAAATCGAAAACGGCGTGTTTGTTCCGCTGCTTAAAAAGGGTACGGCGCTTCCGGCGCGAAAAAGCACGATAGTAACCACGATTTCCGACTTTCAGCAATCCGCAGAAATTCATCTGGTCCGCCGGTCTGACGATGAAACGCACGAAACACTCTGCCGGCTTCTCCTTTCCGGCTTGAAGCAGCTGCCCAAATATAAAAGCAGAATTCGCATCACAGTCACGGCGGGAACGGACGGCCTTCTTCGCGTCACCCTTACCGATTGCGCAGGAAAGACCTCTCTTTCCCAGGTTGTCTGTATGTTCGACGAACAATCTTTTCACTGTACAAACGGGATCATTTATGGTAAAATAACATTGAGAAAGCGGTTGACACAACTCATTACGGAGTTGACGCGGCTGAAAGGAACGATGACCGGCACATCCGATCCGCTTCTGTATGAGGAAATCGAAAGTGCATTAAAAAAAGCGTTTTACGCAAGGACAAACGGATCTTATCATGAACTGGCCGCCATGCATACCATACTGGGAACCTTGATCGGAGAAGTCAGTTCGCGCCTCGAGGGGGAAAGGAATGAGTGAGTGAACGATTACCATCTTTTTAAGGTCCTCGATCTATATCCCGACGCGACACTCGGAGAAGTGAAATCGGCATACAGACGCATGGTGAAACGATTTCATCCGGACAGCGCGCAAAGCACGGGGTCGCCGCTCATGTTCACGACGGTTGTCGATGCATATAAAACGATCCTGTCGCGCATCGGTACGTCGAAAACAAGGTCTCCGTTTACGGGGAACTCCTTTGGCGGCGGCGTTACTCACAAGCCCGGGGCATTCGATCGGCTTTTCGGCTTCGGGAGGCTTTTGGTTTCGAACACGCATCCGGATGTCAAAATCAATGCTGCAAGGAGGATCGGGGAATCGGGGAAAAAAAGCGCCTGGGTTTTTTTGAGAAAGGCACTCCGTGATCAAGACGAGCGGGTGGTCACGGAAGTGGTGGCTGCCGTACGGAAGCTGCGTATACATCAGTCCGTCCATGAATTGTCCGCACTTTTTCTCAGAACAGGCGCGGAAGTAAAGCAGGAAATCCTCACAACGATCAACGCGCTTGGTTATAAAAAAATACTTTTCCGCCTGATTATCATGGCCATGGAAGACACTTCTCAAACGTTGCGCCGGGAAGCGGTCAAACTCTATTTCAAAAATAAATGATCGGCGTGAATAACCTGAATTAACGTTGTCTCAGCGATGCGACCAAAAAAAAACGGTATGCCTGGATGTCGTTTGCACACCGTTTTTATCATGATACATCATAACATTAGTCGTTCTATTCATTGCATCGGCATAATGGCGATAAACTTGAGTCAATGAATGGCGGAGGGCGGACGGTTACTTCGTAAGCGAATCCAGGGCGCGTGAGAGAATCATATGGTGATATCGGGCCGAATCCGATAGCTGCCGGTAGAGGTCTTCCGAGACGGCAAGGACCTCTCGCGCGTCCGAGCGGCCGGTGTTTTCCGAAGCGTGGAGAATTCCCTGAATCACCGGTTGAAGAAGAAAACCGGCAATGATTCGTGATGATTCCGAGCAAATCAACCTGTCGATCCTGTTCAGGGCTTCAATCGATTCCCGTGGGAGCATGTTGGCCCTGATTCCCGCGGAAGCTTTCCGGGTGATGGAGATGCCCTCGGCGGCGACGGATCGGAGTCTGCCGAGGTCTTCACACAAAGATTCGATCGATTGTTTTAATTCGATCCGTCCGGTTTCCTGTTCCAGGGGGGAGCGGGTTGTGATGGCGCGGATTTCCTCAAGGCGTTTATCCAGGTTTTCGCGGATAACGGGCAAATCGAGAAGCTTCCCGACTGTCGATGTGTTCATCCCTTCAATCCGAATTCCTTTCGGTGAAAGATTAAGTGTTTCGGTCTCCGGGTAGATCGCCATCTGTGATTCGAACCACCGTTTGTAAATGAACATTCTCCTGTCCGTAAGGGTGTATTGTCCGTCATTCGCGGTTTCCGGAAAGGGAGACGCTTCCCGCAGATACCGGAACGACATTGTTTCCCCGTTTAGAAACCTGAAAGCGAGCATATGAAAACGCTGTTCGAAAAAAGCTCCTCGAAAGTGCGTCTGTTTCCGGGGATAACCGAGGTCAAGTCCGGCCATAGCAATGGGACAGGCGCCGAACCCCCTCGCGAGGTCCCAGGCGGCGGTCGCGACCGAACCGCCCGCACCGATTACCCCCTTGTGGCCGACTATCGATTCAAAAAATCTTCCGAGCGGGAAAAAGGAACTTGCCAGAAAGCCTTTGCATCGAAGAAGCGTGAAAATTCTGGGATGCGTCGATGACTCCGAGACGAGGATGGTTTTTTGCGGGTCGAGCCAGTCAATATGACGGGTATTCCAGTATTGCGGGTCGACGATGACGAGAAAATCGGGTTCGATACCGCATTCGATGCATGCGCGCAGGGATGTATCGACCGCGATAACGAGCATACGCCTGCTCAATTCGTAAAGGTGGGGCATCACATTGTCCAGGGATGGGCCGGAAGCAAGGACCAAAGCGGGAATACCGGTCATGCGTCCTTTCAGAAGGGAGATACCCGGCATCCCGATAAGGTAATGGATGTTTTTTACAAGGTTTTTTACCCACAACTTGCCGAAACGTTTCAATGTATTCAGATTGATTTCTTTTGCCGAAACCACAGAGCCGATCAGGCCGTCAATCCGGAGAAAATACTCCCGTTCTTGTGTGTAGCGCGATCTGAGTTTTATCATCTGGATTTCGGAAAGGGGTAGTCTTTCAAGGTAAGGGAGAATATCGCCTGGTATCGGGCCGAGGCAGATGCTCACCCGGCGGGAGGCAAGGACGGGGCGGAGGTTTCTTGTTTCCAGGGCCTTGAGGAAGACGGATATATCGGGTTCGACAATCAACACAGGCGTTTCAGGACGCTTTTCAAGAAAAGCCTCGATGTGGTAAGCCAGGCCGAAACCGTAAATGATACAGCAGGAGATGCCGGGAGAAGCGGTTGCACGTTCGGCGAGTTGTGAAGCTTCCTTCACCGGGTTATGGGAACTATGGATATACAGGCCTTTATACCGCATAGTGGGATTTCCCGATGGTGTTGAGAGGATCTCGATCCCCGATGCGGAAACACCCTTAGCGACATGTTTGAGTGACGGATGGAAGCCGTCGATGTATCCGAGATTTGTTTCAAGCAGACTCATTCGAGCTCCAGAATAATCGTCGTGTCAGGACCGACGGGCGTGCCGGGGGGCGGGTTCTGTTTTACGACATAGCCTTCACCCCGGATATGCAGGGTAATACGGGAGTTACTGTATAGTGAAAGAAGAAGCCGCTTCGGCGTTCCCGTCAGATCGGGCATCAGGGAGCCGATCTCAATGATGGGCGGCACGCTGAGTTCAACATTACCCGAATGCCTTACAATCGTATTGTCGTCCGTGGGGAGGTTGAGGACAGGGATAATCTGTTCGATAATCTTTTTCAGTACGGGCGCGGCAATCCTGCTTCCGAAATAATGTTCCCCTTTGGGATGGTCGATAACGATGTATACGATACACTGCGGATCGTCCGCAGGAAAAATACCGAGTATCGAGGGGATAAAATGCGTTGTTGAGATCGAATGTGAGACGGGATCGTATGCTTCTGCGGTTCCTGTTTTTGCCGCGATACGCACACCTTCAACGCGGGCGCCGCGCGCGGTACCGTTCCCCGCGGTCGCTTCTTCCATCATGGCGAGCATGGTTCGTGCGGTCGCAGGGGAGACCGCTGTCCGGACGGGTTCGCGATTGTATTCTTTTATCAGCTTTCCTTCAGGGGATACTATTTTTTTAACGATCAGGGGTTTGAGTATGGTGCCGTCATTGGTCAGTGCGGTCGCCGCCGCGGCCATTTGAATCGCCGAAACGGAAATTTCCTGTCCGAATGCGATGGCCGGTTTTGACCGCCCCGACCAATCTTCGACATCATGAAAAATTCCCGTTGTCTCGCCCGGCAGGGATATCCCCGTTTTATCGCCGAATCCGAAGCGTTTGAGTTGATCGTGAAAGCGGCGTTCGCCGATATGTTCGGATGCAAAAGCGGCGCCGACATTACAGGAGTATTTGATGATACCCGCCGCGGTGATACGGCCGTGAATACCGAGACAGTTGATCGGTTCTCCCGCCCCCTCATAAACCCCGTTACAGGTAAACTCTTCGACGGTCGTGATCGCACCCGCCTCAAGAAGCGATGATATGGTGAAAATCTTGAAAACGGAACCGGGTTCATAGGAAGCGAAGAGGGGCCTGTTTGTCCTTTCCGCATCGGAATATCGTGTGAAATCGTTCGGATTAAAATCCGGAATCGATACCGAACTGAGAATTTCACCCGTTTTTGCGTTCATGACAAGGATCATGACGGCATCCGCATCGTTTTCGGCGTACACTTCGCGCGCAATTTGCGTGACCAGAAACTGTATATTGATATCGACGGTAAGAAAAAGCTGGTTTCCATACACGATATCGATTCCGCTATCGGACATTTTTGGGGAAAGTTCTTCGTCAAATGCGAGTTCGACACCGTCGAGTCCGTTATTGTCGATATCGACGTATCCGATAATGTGGCATGCGAGTCTGGATTGCGGATAACTGCGTGCGAACTCTTCATCAAGGTTGATACCACGCAGTTTTCCTTGTGATTTGATTTCAGCTATCTTTTCCGATTCGGTGGGGGTGACCTTTCGTTTGATGAAAACATATTTCCTCGTCGTGCCGGTGAGGAGGTTGAGAATGTGCTTTTCACTCATTCCGAGTACATCCGCGAGAATGCGGGCGGTTTCTTCAGTGTTATCGAGATAGGGTATCCAGGCGGATACCGATTTCAGTTTTGTCTGTATCGCCAGAATTTTACCATTCCTGTCGAGAATCGGTCCCCGTTCGATTGCAGGTTGTGTTGCCGGATCCGTATGCAACCTTTCCGAAGGGAAAAGCATGATGGACCCAAGACGTATCAGAAGGGGAATAATGAGAAGCGAGAGAAAGATAATGTAGATGAAAAGCCTTTTTTTGCCTTCCGTTGTATCCATTATAAGGATTTTTTCCCTTTCCTCGTCGTATGTATCATCACAGCCCGATGACTCTCCCTATTATATCGGATACCGGAACAAATCCGAACATTCTCGAATCGACCGATTGCATCGGATTGTCTCCCAATACCATGATGCTGTCCCCGGGAACGACGGATTCGGTAAACGTTTTCGTAATACCATCCGGGTGGGCGTAAAGGTACCGGTTGCCGTCCACTTCGAGATATCCATTCCTAATATCGAAAAAATCTCCTTCAATGGCAACACATCTTTTAACGATTACCGTCGTGTTTTCGGGACTCAGCAGTAAAACGATGTCCCCACGCCGCGGCCGTCCCCACCTGAAGAGATAGCGGTTTTTCAGGGGAATAACAATACCGTAGGCGCATTTATCGATTACGATAAGATCGCCGGGATTCAGCGTCGGTTTCATTGATTGACCCCGGACGATCATGATATCCAGAATAAAAAGCTTGATCACTATGAATACAAGCAGGGCGGTGAGGATGACGATTCCGGGTGATATACCTCGATTTTTCATCAGATTGTCCTGTGGAAGTAATATTCTAATATGTAACAAAATTATTGTCGATATGATTAAGAGAGAATAATGATCGGGACATTACTCAATCAACAGGTTTTCAGGCGCAGACAGCCTTTCCTCACCATCGCGCATATGCGCGCGCCGTTACCGCAGGTGAAGGAAAAAAATCAGGACCGGCGCAAATCCGATAATCCTGGCAGGCACCTGCGGTCAAAAAAGGATATTCGAAAGAGGATTATCATCGCTTCAGGTCTTTTTTTCCTGCTTTTCGGGCTATTAATGATTGGCGGGAAAATAGTAGAAGGTTATCCGGTTTCAGCCGGCATCACCCTCCCCGCAGAGAGTGATCTCGGTCAGGCGTATTACGAGGCGATAATATCGGATCAGATACGGGAAACGTATGAATATTCGGCGGGTCAGGATCGGATTGCCACCCTTTCCATGAAGCAATATACGGTGAAGAAAAACGATACCCTGTCGGGTATTGCGGCCGGGTTCGGTGTTACCATCGACACAATCATCAGTTACAACAAGATCAAAAGCGTTTTCAGGGTTTTGGAAGGCATGACGCTTTTGATTCCGAATAAAAGCGGCATTCCCCATACCGTTCGAAGCGGGGAAAACCTCAGTCGCATTGCCGAAAAATACAATGTGGCTCTGGAAGATATCCTCGACTGGAATAATATCGCCTCTTCGATTATCAAGCCGGGGGAGGTGCTTTTTATTCCCGGCGCGGGTATGAATACCTACGAACTGCGGAAAGTCCTTGGTACGCTCTTTGTTTTTCCCGCCAGGGGCAGAATATCCTCCCGCTACGGCAACCGTATCCATCCAATTTCGGGAAAACGCCATTTTCATAACGGGATCGATATTGCGAACAGCGGCGGTACCCCCGTGCGGGCAGCATTGGACGGAAGGGTCCAGAAAACCGGCTACAGTAACGTTTACGGTAAATATGTCATCATAAAACACGCGATGGGACTTCAGACATTCTACGGCCATCTTCGCAAGATAACGGTCGTAAAAGGGGACATGGTAAATCAGGGAGGCATTCTCGGAGAAATGGGGAATACCGGTTACAGCACGGGAAACCACCTCCATTTTTCCATTTATAAAAACGGCGATACGGTCGATCCGTTATTCTATTTGAAATAGGATTTTTCACCCTATCCTGTCACCGGGAGTATTGTAACGGACGGTCTTTTTTTATATTCTTTAAGAGGTTGTCGCGGGACGCGGAGTCTATAGAAAAGAAAGACAGCGGGTCGATTAAGGTCATATCGGATTAATGGGATAACAGGATACGCATTTATGCCGATAATTGAAAGTGAACGCCTGTTTTGGTTTATATCAGGGGGTTTCAAGACACCTTGAACACAAGAGGGAAAGTAAGGAACAGAATATGAAAAAAATCGTATTAATAATTATTGGACTTCTGGCACTTTTTTCCATGTTACGGGTTCATTCGGCCGAAAACGAACTCCGGTTTACCGTTCACCCGAGTGTCATCGAGTTTGCGGATAAAGACCACGAACTGAGTATCGGATTCGGACTCGTCGATTCCGCCGGAGACAAAACAAAAACCTGGGAAGTGTTCCCGATAAAAATAGCGCTGCAAAGCGGGAGAAACAGACTGTACCTGAGTCTGAACGGTCTTACCCTTCTCACCCAGAGCGGTGTGTTTTTCGGCGATAAATCGATAAACGGAACCTACCGGGGCGATGTGGTGAGTTTCGGCGGACGCGTGACCGTAAACGGCAGGGTCGAGGGGAATGTCTGGGTTTTCAGCGCGGATGCCGTTCTCAATGCCGGTTCCGTTGTCGTGGGAGACGTGGTGACGGTCGGCGGAAATATCAGACAGGCGGGCGGTTCGTATATACGGGGGAACAAAAACGCGCTGCCGGAGTTCTCGATTCCCTTTATCGGGCTTCTTGCCACGGCGCAGTCGGCTGCGACCATTCATTTTCTCATCGAACTGTTCGGCATTATCCTTGTCCTCCTGATCCTTTTTCTCGTTCTCTTTTTCAGAAAGGACGCGATCGGCAATCAGGTGGAAAGCCTTTTTACCCAATGGAAGGCGACGCTGCTTTATCTCGTCTTCTCGCTCATCGTTATTCCCGTCCTCATTTTTTTTCTTGTCGCTTCGGTGATCGGCGTCATGGTCGTCCCGATTATTTTTCTCTTTATCATCGCGGCGGCGTATTACGGATTTCTGGTCGTCCTCGTGCGGGTCGGAAAGTTCTTTTTCAAAAACTCATCAGACTCGATACCCCATCTCTTTTTGTGCGGGCTCATCGGGCTGTTCGTCCTCAAGGCCCCCTCGCTCTTCGGGATCCTCGCCTCCCTGCTCGTCAATGACGTCGCGATCGGCATCGGGGCGTTTCTCAAGATCATCGGGGCCGTTCTGATCTTCGCCGCCTACGTCTACGGCTTCGGGAGAAGCCTTTTGAGCGTGAAACAGCGGATGTAAACCGGACGATCGGGAGATCCCGGGGTTATTCTTCGATATGCCCCCGGATGAGTCCCCCGGTGTGGCATATGAGGATACGCGGCGAATCGACAAACACCGCGTTCATGTTGTAGCCGAATAAGGGACTTCCGGGAATATCGTAACCGGTCCAGTCCGCACCGAGATTATCTGTTATAAAAAGCGGGCCGCCGTATTTGGCGATATAGACCTTCGTCCCGTCGATGACCGTTCCGGTGACCGCCCCGCCGCCCGTCGAATAGTCGATCGCCCAGTCCGTTCCGTTGTTGGCCGATATGTTGACGGCATAATTGACGCCGCAGATGATCACCTCGCCGGAGGCGACAACCGTATCGACGCCGTCTTCCAGAAGCCCGTCATCGATGTCATATGTCATCCATGAGGTGAAATTCGTATTGGTGATACTCAAACCGCCTTCGGTCCCCAGATAGAGGGTCGTACCGGTAAGAAAGATCGAATTGACGTTGTTGTCCGCCAGGCCGACGTCTGTCGTGTATAAGTCCGGATTCGAAAGGTCACCGGTATCGGCGACAACGAGTCCGCTTCCGGTCGCCGCATAGAGGACGCCGCCGTCTATCATGATATCCTTGACTGAGAAGCCGGCGATATACGTGGTCCATGTTTCACCCTTGTTCGCGCCCACGGCAAGGCCGGCGAACGTTCCCGCGTAGACGGTCCCGCCGTCCAAAAGGATGCAGTAGACCTGGTCGTGCGGTATGTCGGGCGTTGTCGTCGTGTTCCAGGTTTCCCCGTTGTCCGTACTTATCGAAATGCCGCCGTTGGTGGCCGCGTAATATTCTCCCCCCGCATAATAGGCATCGTGGACATTGTCGTCCGCAAGGCCGTCAGAAGCGGTATAGGCCGCGTCTGTTACAAAACCTTTTTCCCCGTCCCCGGTTTCTTCAGGCGCTGTGCAGGAGAATACGAGTCCGAGGATCATTGTCGCTATGAAAACTCCCACCGTGTTATTCATGCCATGCTCCTTTCCCGCTTGACCTGATGCCGGGGATTCCCGGACGCGTATCGTCACCAACAGTATACGTTTCCGTCTTATCCCGTGTGCGGCGTTTTCTCTTTATCCGGTTGTTTTTGATACACACACTATTAATGTACTGCTAATCGGGTGAACGGGCAAGCGGAAAGGCGTGCGGCCGGTGACGGGGAGGGGTTATGTCCCGCCGCAGCAATGTTTGTATTTTTTTCCGCTACCGCACGGACACGGTTCGTTCCGGCCTACTTTTTGATGTTGACGGACGACCTGAACCCGCTGCGGACGGGCCTCTTTCCGTTCTCCGCCTCGGTTAGCCGATACCAGCGAACTGCCGAACTGCCCGAGAATCCTGTGCGTGGCGCTTCCGGGAGATGTCCGCTCGAGCACGTAACTGGTTCCGGATTCGGGATGGATATGGACCTTGAAGAGCTTCCTCGCGATCGCGTAACGGATGTTCATGAGCATCTCGTCGAAAATATTGAAGCCCTCGAGTTTGTATTCGAGGAGGGGGTTTTTCTGGCTGTAATGTCTGAGGTACACCGCTTCTTTCAATGCATCGAGCATCTCGAGGTGGTCCTGCCATTTGTTGTCGATGTGACGAAGATATTCATAACGGATAAAGAGATTGAGGTTGGCTTTCCCCAGATCGTTTTCCTTCCGGTAAAGCACCTCTTTCAATTCGTTCGAAAGAAACGATGTCAATGCTTCCGGACTCATCGCCTTCAATGCTTCAAATCCGGCGGTCGGCTCATAAAAGAAATTGTTTTTCAGTCCCTCGAGAAGGCTTGTCAGCGCCGCGTTCTTGTCCGCGTCGCTTTTATTATATTCGTCGATGAGGTCTTCCAGGAGGTCCTCTGTGGAATTGATGACCCGCTTGATCAACTCATCGTCTTCCAAAATCTCGTCCCTCCTGCCGTAGATGTATTTACGCTGTTCATTCAGCACATCGTCGTATTCGAGAAGATGTTTTCTGATATCGAAATTCCGGTCTTCGACCCTTGTTTGCGCTTTTTCGATCGATTTATTTATCCACGGGTGCTGTATCGGTTCACCCTCTTTCATGCCGATTGACGACATCAGGGATTTCAGATTTTCTCCGCCGAAAAGCCGCATCAGGGTATCGTCGAGCGATATATAAAACCTGGACGCGCCGGGATCACCCTGCCGGCCGGAACGTCCGCGAAGCTGGTTGTCGATACGCCTCGATTCGTGCCGTTCGGTACCCAGCACGTAGAGTCCGCCGAGATCCTTGACTTCTTCGTAATACCGTTTCCATTTTTCGTATTCGTCTTCGTAGGCCAGTTTGAAATCATCTTCCGATGCGTCGGTACCGATGCGTTTGCGCGTCCTGAATTCCGGATTTCCGCCCAGTTTAATGTCCGTACCGCGGCCGGCCATGTTGGTGGCGATGGTCACCGATCCTTTTGCGCCCGCTTCCGATATGATCACCGCTTCACGTGCGTGGTTCTTCGCGTTCAGGACCTCGTGCCGGATGCCCCGGCGGGTGAGGAGGGCGGAGAGTTTTTCCGATTTTTCGATCGAGACGGTTCCCACGAGAATAGGCTGGCCGGCTTTGTTCCGCTCTTCGATATCACCGCATATGGAGTCGAATTTATCGTCTTCGGTGAGGAAGATGATATCGTCGTCGTCATCGCGCACCAGAGGCCTGTTTGTCGGAACGACCACGACATCGAGGTTGTAAATCTTCGAAAACTCTTTTGCCTCCGTATCGGCGGTACCAGTCATACCAGAAATCTTGTTGTACATACGAAAGTAATTCTGGAAGGTAATCGTGGCAAGGGTCCTGTTCCGCTGTTCGATTTTGATATGTTCTTTTGCCTCGATCGCCTGATGAAGACCGTCTGAATATCGTCTTCCATGAAGCACACGGCCGGTAAACTCGTCGACGATCTGGACTTTGTTGTCCTTGACGATATAATCGACGTCCTTCCTGAACAGCTTGTGGGCCTTCATGGACTGGGTAAAATAATGGATATATTCGAAATTATCGCTCGAAAACAACGACCCCTTGATGAGTCCCCTTCCGAGAAGAAGTTTTTCTATTGTATTCATCCCTTCAGAGGTAAAGGTGACGTGCTTGTTTTTTTCATTCAACTTGTAATCACCCACCGGATTCTCCGGATAATCGCCGGTCTCCGTGTCCTTTTCGCATTCGGTAAGAGATGCGATCAGCTTGTTGACTTCGAAATAATGCCGGGTATCGTCTTCCGCGGGCCCTGAGATAATAAGCGGCGTCCGGGCTTCGTCGATGAGAATCGAATCGATTTCATCGACAATACAATAATTGTGTCCCCTCTGGGTTTTTCCCCGCGAGTCCCATTTCAGATTGTCGCGAAGGTAATCAAAGCCAAGCTCGTTGTTCGTTCCGTAAGTGATATCCCTTGAGTATTCCTCCTTACGGACCTCGATATCCATTTGTGAAAGAATAACCCCGACCGAAACGCCGAGATATTTGTAGACGGGACCCATCCATTCGGAATCCCTTTTTGCAAGATAATCATTCACGGTCACAATATGCACGCCGTTACCGGTAAGCGCATTGAGATAGGCGGCAGGAACTGAGGAAAGGGTCTTGCCTTCTCCCGTTTTCATTTCCATGATTTTACCCTGGTGGAGAATGATACTCCCCATCAGCTGTACATCGAAGAGCCGTTCACCAAGGATTCTGTATGCAGCTTCTCTGGCCAGAGCGTATGCTTCGGGAAGTATCGCGTCGAGGCTATCGCCTTTTGCGAGCCTTCCCTTGAATTCGGCCGTTTTTTCCAGGAACTTTTCTGCGGAAAGTTTCATCATGGCCGGTTCATAGGAATTTATTTTTTTGACGAGCGGAATAAGCTGCTGTAAATCCTTTTTTTGTTTTGATCCGAACAGGATTGCGAGAATTTTATCGAGCATACCGCTAATGTACATTCTTTCGTGAAACTCGTCAAGTTTATCATGTGGTACTTGCACGAAGATTTCATTTATCATACAATCGGGTTACATTACTATCATCATCGGGAAAGAGAATACATGAAAAAATATTTCAAACCTTTTGGAATCGTTTTGTGGCTGGTCCTTTTTTTAGCGGGGTGCCCGATGGAACAGCCCGAACGCCTTTATAAAGAAACGCTTTTTACCATTTATCTGGGGAAACTCGAGGATCAGATCGATCTTTTTCAGCTAAATGGCGGATTTTCCAATGCAAAAAACGATTTTTACATGAGAGACGGAATGTTCTATATTGCCAATACGAACTCTTCGAAAATCATGCAGTTCACTTCTTACGGGGATCTGCTTTTCATTCTTTATAATCCCGATCCCGCCATCAATCCGCAGCCCGTGATACTTCAAACCGAAGATATCGAAGGAAAGGTGACCAACAGGTACGCGGCGCGGTTCGGCCTTCAGCATATCGGAGTGATCGCGGTCGACAGTGAACATACCATCTACGTGGAAGATTCGGTGCCTGAAGACCAGGCCATTGAAGATGAGGAAAACGGTATTGTCCTCAATTCCCGTATTCTTCGTTTTACCCGGCTTGGAGAGCTTATCGATTTTATCGGTCAGGATGGAGTCGGCGGAACCCCGTTCCCCTTTATCTATGATATTCATGTCACGAAAAATGATGAACTCGTTGTCGTTTCAAAAATACCGGAAGCCTGGATCGTATTCTGGTTTACAAAGGAGGGGAGGCTGCTTTTTACGGAAAGATTCGACCTTATCAATCTTCCGAATGAAAAAAATTACATTGCATCTCTCACCTCGCTTATTCCCGATTATAAGGAATATTTCGTCTTCCTTCACGCCTCGTATTCTTCGGAAGAAATCGATCAGTCGACAAAGACCAAAATCACGATAAAGAACAGGTTTTCGCGGATTTATGCCTATGATATCGAAAAAAAGAAGTATTCGTATCATATTCAGGTACCCGATGCGGGAAAACGGAAATACCAGAGCGGTTTCGGGGAAGTTGAAATGCCGCTTCCTTCATATGAGTTTATCGGGGTGAATGAACGGAAGCTTTTCTACCTCATCAGACCCGATGTTACGAGTGATTATCAACTTATTGTCATGGACAGGAAGGGGGATGTCCTCTCGTCGCGGTATCTGATTATCGGTGAATATGACGATTCGGAATTATACATCAAACAGATTTCCCTCTCCTACCGCGGTATCATCTCCGGTTTATTGTGTTTCAACGATCATGTGGAGATGATCTGGTGGCGGACGGACAGGGGAATCAAGGGAATCGGGAATGAGTAAGGAAACGGAACCGCACCACGAAGAACGTCTCGTTATCAGGCCGGATGTGCCGCAGGAGGTTGTCTACCATTATAACCGGGAAGAACGGCTTGGTTCCCTCGACCCGGATCGTGCTGAGAAAAAGAAGAAGCGCGGCGGAAGAAATTTCTTTACGGTCATCCTTGTCGCGGATATTCTGATTATCGTCATTGTCCTGTTCTTTCTTCGATGGTCGGGATTGACCGACAGACCGGAAATCAGGATGCTTGGGCGTCATATGCGGCTCGGCGCGTACTGGATTAAGGACAGGGTCTTCGTCAAACTTGAAATCGAAGGAAACGGGAAGCACGAAGATGCGCCGGACGGCGGTGAATGCCGTGTCAGATTTTATCAAAAGGAAGGGGGGGCCTGCACAAAGACATTCGTCCTTCCCGCAAGGGGAGGTGGTGTCAAAGAGATCTCATGTTCTTTTTTTTCAAAAAGCGTGCAAAAAAGGATATGGGCCGATGTTTCAATCGGAAACCTTTCGGAACGCCTTTCAATAACGCCAAATGAACGATAATTTTTTATCGTTCGTTTTTTCCTGTTCATTGACTTTTTTGAGTTTTTATAATAAGCTGATTACATCATCCTGTAATACCGCCGGTACTTTCCGGGGGTGCGGGAGAGCGGATCGTAATAAATATTTTTACTATTAGAAGGACAGACAAGATGGAGCAGTTCTATTTTCTTTCTATTTTTTTCAATCTTCTGGGAGGGATCATTCTGAGTGCGGCGTATATCAAGGAGAAGGTACCTCTTTTTTCACCATTTCTCGATGTGATTGCCAAAAAGGAGGTGAAATTCATAGCCGGCATTGCTTCCCTGATTATCGGTGTATTCAAACTTATCGTGCCGTGGGGGATCATCATTATCGGAGATTTGCTGCCCGCTGCGACTTCTTTTCTGGTGGGGGCAGCCCTTGTTACCGATTTCTTCAAGGAAAGCACGACCCTGACATCAGAGACAGTCAAGAAAATGGATGTACTGGTCAATCAATACAGAAATATCATCGGAGGAACCGGGATGGTGATGGCCGTCGTCCATTGGCTTTTCGGCGGGGCACCGGTGCTTCTATAGTTCCGGCTTTCGTCATCCGCTAATCGATAGATCGTCACATTACCCGTTCGATGATGATAAAGAGGTGAACGCTTTTCATGGATCGATGCGGAAGGGAGCGGTTTTAGTCAAAGCCTGATTCCGTTCGGAACGGGTTTTTCCTTAAAAAAGAGATTTCCTTTATCGTCGACCGCATAGTAACCGCGTGCAATATATTCGATCGTTTTGGGGAATATGATCCAGTCGCCTTCTTTCTTCAGCCGGGTCTGGTTTTTTTCCGCGATCCCGGCCGCCGCCTCAGGATCCGAAAGCGATTTCCCGTCGGGAATTTCGATGTCAAGGGGGCGGGATATCATCAGAATTTTACCCCCATCGACTTCCGGTTCGATCAGATGCGTCGTTGAGCAGATTGTCTTTTCTCCGGCCATAATAGCATCCAGTACGGCGTGATCGCCCACCCATCGCCGCTTTCCGTTTCGCGTCACTGAAAGATCAGCCGGATGCACATTGACACCGATAAACGCGGAGATGAGAGCGTTTGTCGCGATTGACATATAACCGGCATACACCGCACATTGCGCCCTGAAACATGAGAGCGCATTCACCGTTTCCCTGTCGAAATCCGAGCGTACCGTCATGTCGCGCCGCGGCAATTCCCTGCTTCGATAATATGAGCGTATATCGCGTATGATAACCGGAAGATCGAAATCCCTTCCGATTTCGGGTGCATTGCTTTTATAATTGTCGCTGAAGACCGCAACAACCCGGTAAGGGGAAGTTCCTTCCTTTTTGGCCAGTGTGTGCTGATGTTCCAGAATTGTGCGGAGGTTGGAGCCCGACCCCGACATAAGGCCGACGACCCGGAGAATTCCGTGGTCCGGATTATGAAGTCTGGTCAGCGTCATGATGCAAGCCCAATTCGGCGATTAATTCGGGATGCGTTTCTTTCAGCGCATCATGGATCTTTTTCAGCTGGGAGGGCGTAAAGCGCCGCGAACGGAGTTCGTATTCATCGAAGGCCTCCCATACGGCCGGGGTTACGGTCTTGACGATGGTACCCAGCACGTCCGCATACTGCCGGATTTCCTGCTGTGCATGGATATCGGCACGCAGCTTGATGAAATGAAGCAGGTTGCGAAGATCGATCTGCCAGTACATCTGCGTATAGAGACTCAGTGGCAGAATGATACGGGAGATTTCGCGTGAAATATTGTCCCCGATGCACCGGCGGTATCCGTCATATGCGGTTTCGCAGGTTTTTTTAAGAATCCGAAGTACTTCCTGCTGCATTTCGGACGGAACTTCCTCTTCACTTCTTCCCTGCCTGTTGTGTTGACTTTGAAACCGGATGTCTTCTTCCCGGGGCAGGTAGAACTCATCCTCCATGACACTGTATCGTCCGGAGATCTCGTTCATCCGTGCCGTACGATGGCGTACCCACTGACGCGCGACAAAAATAGGCATTTTCAGATGAAACGTGAAAATGACCTGTTCGAACGGACTCATATGTTCGTTGCGGAGAAGATAATTAATGAGTTTTTTATCCTCCCGTACCGTTTTGGTGCCGCTGCCGTATGAAACGCGGGCAGCCTGCACGATACGGGCGTCCCCACCCAGATAATCGACAAGCCTGACAAAACCGTGGTCGAGTACCCTTGTTTCCTTGTCGAGGATATCTTCGGCTTCCTGAACCCTTATATGCGCCATTGTCCCCCTCCTTTTTATAATGTGCGGCCATTATATCGTATTATTGCGGCTATGCAAAGAGTATAGGCGGGAAGGACGTTATGCAATGTTATCAGATACATATTCGTACAGATGAACACCGTCCATTTATTTTGTATTTCAATTGAAAAGGTGTTCAGAATTTTAACAGGATGTGGGAATAGGCCTTTATATCCAGATATAACGTATCAAAAAAAGTTATGTTCGTCACGACATTCAGCCCCATGTTGAATGTTTTTTCCCTGTTCAGCGCAAACTCACACCCCAGATTTCCAGATACGCCGAACGCGTAGGGTATATCGGTATAAAAGGTATCGAAATGGGTTCTGAAGTCGATGATATCGAGTTTGTAATGGGGGCTTGCGCCGATAAAAAACCCGAAAAAATCACCGAATTCAAAAAAGGCTTCAATAAGCAGTTTGCCGGTGAGGGAGTGATAATGGACATACCGGTGATAGGCGTTATCGTCACTCTGAATCGCGAACGAATAATCGATGAGGATGGCCGGCCTGAGGTAAAAATCGAATGTAGCCGTATTGACAAGCAGCAGACTCCATTTTATTCCCTCTTCGAGTGAGACACAGGGAAAAACGACATCTTTCCATTCACCCAACACGGTATAGAAATACCCCGCTGAAATATGGAAACTCATGATTTTCTCCGTCGATGTTCTCACCGTGCCCGGAATATCTTTGACAACCACTTCTTCCTTGACCTCTTTTCCGGATTCCTTTTCATCGAGTAATTTTTCGATTTTTGCCAGTAGATCGCTTTCTTCTTTGCTTATTGTTGCTTTGCCTTCTTCCTCCCCTGTTTCCGTTTCTTTTTCCTTTTCCGCGATTTCAGGCTCTCCTATTTCCTCCCGTAGTTTTTCAGCCCTTTCCCGTGCCGTTTTTTCTTCCCGGGTCTTTATTTCGGCATATTTATAGCCGAACTCTATGGTTATCCGCTCGGCGAGCGCGTCGACGAATTCCTCTTCATTTGAGACGTCTTTTACCATGTCGGTCGAAAAGACGGTATCCCCGGCGATTTTACTGTAGATTTTGATCGACGCGATATACCGCTTTTCATCGTTTTCGATAAACAGCTCTCCGTACAAAACATAATCGACTTTATGAAAAAAACATATGGCAAGGGCGTCGAGATTGTCGGTAACCGGCTCGTTGCTGATAAAAGAAGGTTTTTCCTTTTCCAGGAGGGAAAGGTCCTTGAAGGTGAGATCGCCGGTCGAATGATCGGTGAGTACCTTTTTAAAAAGGATCGAAATGATATCCGTTTTCCGTTTATGCGATTCCTGCGTCAGGTCGGAATAGGATTTATACGATGAGTTCAGGCTCGAGACGTAGACAGATATGCCGGATACATGTGTCGTTACGCCCAACAATAACAGCGCAAACGTAATTCCACACCAATGCTTCACGATATTCTTACCTCGTTATTAATTATATCGTAAAATTATCGTAAATTCAATACAATGGGAAATATATGCTGTGCCTTTCATCGATCGTGAAATGTCGCAGCCCCTTATTAATCTGATTTGTCATCACTTCTCCGGTCGTACGATCCGGACATCGGTAAAGAGCGCGGCTTTGAGCTTTTATTATTGATATTTTATATGAGAAGGATTATATTAATAATGGAAAACCAATGAGGAATTTGCTGATGAAAAGAAATATGTATCGTGCGGTAATTTTCTCGATATTATTGCTTATATTGGGCGGATGTGCCATGGAAGGTGATGTATATCTCTCTTTTTTCTGGTATGACGGGCAAAAGCCCGATGCGACATTTACATGTTCCGCCCCCAATATTCCCGCCGCCCTTGTTGATCTTGAAAAAGGAGTGTATTACAAGACCAAAGCCGGTTCTTATACGGTATCATGCAGCTGGACGGCGCCGCCCGGTGTTTATTCCACCAATTTCACGCTGGAAGCAGACAGCACGATATTGGGCGTGGAAAACGCTTACTACGATATCAGTTTTTATCAGTACGCAAATCCTGTCTGTCTCAAGGTCCCCCAGGATTTTTAACAACACCCGTTAACACGGTGTCATTCTTCGAAATATCGCGGGAATATGTCGAAACGTGAACATGGAACAAGTAAAAAAGTAACGATGCCGCTTGAAGCCGCCGTCATCCTCACCTACCGTTGCCCCATGAAGTGCACGATGTGCGGGATACACGATCATCCGTCAAAACCGGAACTGGAAATCAAACCCGACATATGCGAGAAACTCCCCGACCTGAAATTTGTCAATATAACCGGAGGAGAACCCTTTGTCAGGGAAGATCTCGGTGAGTTCGTCGCGCGTCTCTCACGTAAAGCGGACCGGATCGTGATTTCCACGTCCGGCTGGTTTGTCGAACGGACCATCGC
Source organism: Spirochaetales bacterium (assembly GCA_016930085.1). Taxonomy (NCBI): domain Bacteria; kingdom Pseudomonadati; phylum Spirochaetota; class Spirochaetia; order Spirochaetales; species Spirochaetales bacterium. Next base: position 50,814 of record JAFGHO010000069.1, on the reverse strand, counting down.
CCTTGCAGAGAAATATCCGAAGGTGGGGTTCCGGATCAGTCTCGAGGGGCTTCCCGAAGTCAATGACCGGCTTCGCGGCCGGAAGGGGGGCTTTGACCGCGGGTTGAGGGTCCTTCTTGAACTCAGAAAGATGGGTATCAAGGATATCGGGTTCGGGATTACCATCTCCGACGCGAACGCCGAGGAGATGCTCCTTCTTTATGAATTATCTCGCGCCATGAAAATGGAGTTCGCGACTGCGGTCGTTCATAATTCTTTCTATTTTCACACCTCCTCCAACAGGTTCCGCGAGCCGGAAAAAGTATGCGGTTGTATCGGGGAACTGGTCGGGCGTCTGTTACGTGAAAACAACGTCAAAAGCTGGTTCAGGGCCTATTTCAATTGCGGCCTTATCCGATGCGTGCAGGGGAAATCACGTCTCCTCCCCTGCGAAGCGGGGACCGTGAACTTTTTTCTCGATCCGGATGGTGAGATATATCCATGCAACGGCTGCGATCCGCAATACTGGTTCGAGAGTATGGGAAATATCAAACAAAACGTGACCTTCGGAGACGTCTGGGGAAGCGAACAGGCGGAAAAAGTAAGGGCACTGGTGAGGACATGCAGGCGGGGATGCTGGATGATCGGGACGGCGTCTCCCGTGATGAAAAAATACTTCCGTTATCCGCTTTTATGGGTGATACGGAACAAGCTTCGCTCGATGGCCGGAAAATCGATATGTATCGATGAACCCGTCCCTCACCGGGAAAAGAACGGAAAGGATTATCCCGAAGAACCGGTTCAGGAAAAGCCGTTGTGAAATTCTTTGTCACAGGAACACGCGGAATACCCGATATACAGGGAGGAATCGAGACACACTGCCGGGAATTATATCCCAGGCTTGTGTCATATGGTTGGAAGATAACGCTTGCCGTAAGAAGCTCTTATACACCTGGACCTGTTGTCCGGTACAAAGGAGTCGGGCTTGTCGGTTTACCGGCATTGAAAATCAGGGGGCTGGAAGCATTTGTTCATACCTTTATCGCCGTCATGTATGCACGGTTTCACGGTTTCAGGGCCGTTCACATTCACGCTGTCGGCCCCGCTCTTTTAGTCCCCCTCGCCCGTCTTTTAGGCTTCAGGGTGGTGTTCACCCATCATGGACAGGATTACCGCAGACAGAAATGGGGAAATATAAGCAAGGGAGTACTCAGACTCGGGGAGATGTTCGGCAGCCTCTGCGCACATAAAATAATCGCCGTCTCAAAAGGGATCAAGCACAGTTTGCTGCAAAAATACGGGCGGAAAGATATCGAGGTGGTCCCGAACGGGGTCTGTATTCTCGATCGGACGAAACAGACCGGCTTTATCCGGTCGATCGGACTTATACCGGGACATTATATGCTCGGTGTGGGAAGACTTGTCCCCGAAAAGGGATTTCATGACCTTATTGAAGCGTTCGGAAGGTTGCCCCGTAATATGGCATTACAGTGTGTTGTGGCGGGAGATGCCGATCCCGAAACGGCATACAGCAGGCGGCTGAAAGATATTGCCCGCAAGGCGGGGTGTGTCCTCCCGGGTTATGTCGGCGGAGACAAATTACGTGAGCTTTATTCACATGCAAGGCTTTTTGTGCTGCCTTCATATCACGAGGGACTTCCGATCGCGCTTCTCGAAGCATTGAGTTATGATTGTCATGTTCTCGTAAGCGATATCAATGCCAATAAGGAGATCGATATTCCCGGAATTTCGTATTTTAAAACAGGGGATGCGGCTGCTCTGTACGAAAACATACTCGTTTCTCTGAAAAACCCCGCTTCTTGTTCCTGCCGGAAAATATTGAGTGAAAAGTACGGTTGGAATGCGATTGCTGAAAAAACCCATGGCGTTCTTGAGGGACTTTTTAAATAAATATACTTGTAAAAGAAATCCTGTTACGCTATCATATCGGTCTGAACAAACTATTGAATGAAACGTTACGAACCATCTACGTTATTGAAACAGTAAGGAGAAAGGCGCGGATATGACAAAGGAAGCATTTATCAAACAAAAAATCGACGGTATGAGTCTCGATGAAAAAGTCGGCCATATGCTGACCTTTACCTGGCGCGGGTGTTTGATCACCCCAAGCGGGATCGAACAGATCGTGAGGCTTCACGCGGGCGGGCTCTGCCTCGAACCTTATACGCAGGAAACATGCAAGAACCTGTATTGGGGGAATTCCCAGCTCGACCCGGATTTTGTCAAACCGCCCGGATATTTTGCCATCGCGAATACCTATTTTAACAATCACAATCCGGGAATAAGCGTCACCCCGGAAGAATACACCGAAATTCTCAATCAGCTGCAGAAGATCGCCGTAACGGAACGACCTTCGGGGGTTCCGCTTCATATGGCAATCGACTTCGAGGGGGATTTTAAAAACGATTACACGGCGGGCGGTATCAGGCAGTTTCCGCCGCCGATGGGTCTGGCCGCGACCGGCGATCTCGATCTTACATATAACGTCGGGTTGACGATCGGCAGGCAGTTGTCGGCCATTGGTGTGACCCAGATATATTCGCCCGTGTGCGACGTCAATATCAATCCGAAAAATCCCGAAATCGGGGTACGGTCATTCAGTGACGATCCGGCTGTATGCGCCGAATTCGCCGCCGCCCTCACCAGGGGATTCCAGGACGGCGGCCTGGCCGCGACCGCAAAACATTTCCCGGGCCGCGGCGACTCGTCGACCGATGCCCATGATGTTCTGGACGTCGTTCGGGCCGACATGAAACGAATGCACGAGGTCGAGTTGCGCCCCTTCAAGGCGGCTATCGATGCGGGGGTCAAGGGGGTGATGACGGCGCATACCATCTATACCGCGTATGACCAGGAATACCCGTCGACCTTGTCGAAAAGGATTCTTACCGGTCTTTTGCGCGATGAACTCGGGTTCGACGGCGTGATCGTTTCCGACGCGATCGGGATGGCGGCGATTCTCAAAAAATGGCCCCTTCCGAAAGCCTGCGTGATGGCGATAAAGGCGGGTGTAAATGAAATATTGTTGAAAGCGGACGATGAATCGAGATCACAATGTTTTTTCGGTATTAAACACGCGGTGGAAACGGGAGAACTTCCCGAGGCCCTGATCGACGATTCGGTCCGCCGCCTTTTGGGTATGAAATACGATCAGGGGTTGTTCGAGAAAGCCGGCACGATGGACCCGGAAAAAACCCGTGCGATCGTCCGCAGCAGGGAGGTGATCGACTTGTCGCTTGATGCGGCGCGTAGAGCGCTTATGATCGTCCGCGACGAGGAGAATCTCCTGCCGCTTGCGCCCGATCAACGGATATTGGTCGTCGAACAATGTATCCCCTATGTTTTTCTGGGCAAGGACACCTACAGCCATCAACATGTTTTCTGTGAAGCGATGGTCAATCAGTCGCGAAATCTGATTCTCCTCGATACCGATTTTCATGCAACGGACGATGAAATCGAAGAATGCCTGAAGCTGGCCAAACAGGCCGATCTGGTCGTGATGACAAATTATTACGCGCGCATCGAAAAGGCAGGCAATAACGCGAGACTCGTCAAACGGCTGAAAGATGCCGGACATACCGTGGTCGTCGTTACCAATTACCCCTATGTGGAAGGGACGACCCCGGAGGCCGACGCCGTCGTATGCAATTTCAGCGGTTCGCCCGATTCGATCAGGGTATCGGCTGAACTCCTTTTCGGAAAAATCGAACCGCAGGCATCGCTTCCCATCTCGAATGCATAAGGGCGTTCGTCGCCGCGGCATTTTTTCTATGAGAATCACACACCGTATTATTTTCTCAAGCCGGTAATAAAGTCAATCAGATCTTTCGGATCCACCACATCTATCTTTTTCTTCTGCTTGAGGTCCATGATGTATTGTATCATGATGTGGGATAAAATGGCTCCCGGCCTTGGGTAAGCGGCGACAATATAATGCGGGCCTTCTTTTTCTTCACCGTCTTCCAGTTCGTATTCCGCACGAAGGTTATCCGGCGTAATAAGCGAGTTGCCGTGCTCGAATACGACCTTGTCCATTTTTTTGTACACTTCCTTGCTTTCTTCCGTCATGCCGTAATGATGAAGCAACTGTGCAAAAACATAGTTTGATGTGGTATAGACATCCTGGCCCTGTTCGGATTCCACTTCTTCTCCGTCCTCTGTTCTGGTCATACACCAGCCCATCGTCGTGAGATTGTTCACATAGATCGTTTTGAGAATCTGCTTTATTCTTTCTGCCGGGATAAACGGCTCTTCACCCATGGCGATCATCGACCATATTGCATCGAGTTGATTGGTCCAGACATCCTCGTTTGTTTTCCCCGACTCGGGATCATAGCAGGTGATATAATACTGAAGCCGGTTGCCTTTCCGATTTGTCTTGTCCCTCCATAACTTCTCGAAGATTTCAGAAACTTTGAGGTAGACCTCTTCATATTTCTTTTCCGCTTCCGCATCCTTCATCATTATCGCCATCTTCTTCATGGCCAGACAACATGCCATGAACATGGTCACATCATAGGCATCGATACCGAACAAGGTGAGATTATCAAAGGTGTTTTTTACCTCGTCGGGATTCCCTTCGGGGATGCCGTCCCCGTCGATATCGAGGGTTTGCAGGTATTCGAATCCGAACTTGAGGGTATTCCAGTTTTTCTTGATAAAATCGCGGTTTCCCGTGAACTTGAAATTACGCAATACACGAAGGACAAGTTTGGGGTAGAGGTCGATCCAGTAGTTGTTGTTGTACCAGGCATAATCGCTGATATTCCTCAATGCATGGCCTTTCGGCATCATTCCCAGATCATGCGCCACACTTCCCTTGACTTTGAAGGTATCACGAATCTGCGTCATTACAACGTCTTCATATTCTTCAGGAAACATCTCGTAATGAAGCCTTGCTTCGACAAACGAGGAGTGATAGTGATAAAAGCGTTCCGACAGATCTTCCGCCAGAATCGAGTCGATAAATCGCTGGCAGAGTTCCTCTTCTATTTCGGGAAAAAGCAGCAGAATGACCATCGAATACCAGTCGACATCCGAAGGATCGATATACGAATAATCGAAACACTCGAGAAACCTGGCTTTGTCCTTCCCGTTTTTGTCTTCGATCCAGACCGCGGCGTTCGATAACGGAAAACTGAATTCATTGATTAAAAGCCTGAGTACCCGTAATGCGCCTCCCCTGTCTTTTTTATACGCGGGGCTTTGCCGTATAAGCTCAAACAACCTGCTATGAAAGTTCATGGTCCGGTCCCACCATTCCCGATAGTGCTTGTAGGCCGTTTGCGCCATATCGACTACCCTGGTTTCATCGTTGCTGAAGCTTTTACTATATTTCCTGTCAAAAATTTTCCCGTCGATATATCGTTGCTGCGGGAAATCGAGGACGACGATAAAGGGTATGGTGATCGACGCTTTCGGCTCAAGGGAAAAGGTAATACTGATCGCGGCTCCGTAATCGTTGTTGAAACAGGCTTCGTACTTTTCATAAAAACTACCGTCGGCGTTCAACAGCATATCCTGCTTGTATCTGTTCAGATGAACATACGGTTGTGCATCGATGCGGAGGCCGTCAATGTCGGGGACCGCTATCAGCATTCTGTTTTTACTTTCCCGGCTTCCCATGATCACCCCGCGGAGTGAGCCCGAGGTGAACTCTTCGTGCCGGTGACCTTTGACAGGTGCGCTCGAGACATAAATACTGTCCTGATCGGTCGGCTTGAGTTCTTTTTCCTGAAGATTCACCAGGGAAGGCCTGGGAATGACAAGGGTTATTTCCCTCGATTTGTTCGATGCGTTCTTTACCTCATACTCCTCGACGCCGATCGGCATCAGGGCCTGATTGTTCCCTGACACAAGCGGCGAGACAAATCTTCGTTTTACTCCGACGGTTCCAACTTTATAGGACAACTCCGCAAGGGGAGTCGCGATCGAAATGGTGACGTTGTCTTCGGCGATCGGCGCGTGATAATAATTTTTCAAAGCCGGGACATCGTCCGGACCCTCGACGGCTACGGGAGTCCTGGTTGTCAGCATCGTGAAGGTGTCGCCGATACGGATGAAGGGCGCGGAGCCCAGCTGAATCGCGTTCTGATTCAGAAGGATAAGCCTGCCCGCGTCGTTCAGCCGGTTGTACAGGCCCTCAGGTGATATGCCGATTGAACAGGTGGGGGCGCCCTGGAGGGCGATCGTCTGAGGAAACTGGAGTGTTTTGGACATTCCCTGGAAATGAACCGTCATTCTGTTTGTTTTGTAAATATCCGATATCTGTGAGCCCGAAATGGTAAAGATATCTTTCACATTGAAATTGTTCGATGCTGGCATGTATCAATGTCTCCTTATGTATTTTTATTAATATCCCGATAACCTCAAACGGGTTGTTTCACGGCACTCCGCGTGCAGCTATTACACTCCCGTTAATCCGGCTTTTCATAACAGTCTTTCAAGACCGAAAGGCGTCGACGTTAAGTTACTCAAATTCATGCCGAAAAGGCAAATCCTTTTCCCGGTTTATTTTCACCTTTCATTTATTTCACCGATACGGACCGACGACCACCTGGAAGAGCGTGACCTTGCTGTCGATACGGGAAGGTTTTGAAAAGCCAACCGCTTTCTCCGCGGCCGGCTTTCCTTCATCTTACATGTAACAATTGTCGTCATTGTATATCCTTTCATCCGCCCTTTACATATTCACTCATACTTACGGCGGATAAAGGAGACCTTAGAGAATGTTTCCTACGAACCACTCAAACCAAAGGGATTTTTCTTCAACGCCTTGAGTTTTTTCGGCGGGGCCGTTTTTTGCGCGCTGAGTTTTACCGGCACCTTTGTCGTTCCGCACGGCTTTATTTTGCCGAAAAGCAGGTCGGTGGAAAGCCGGATCGAATCCGGAGTGCCGCTGAAATGACAGACGACGGCGTCCGCTTCCGCAGTCGTTCCTTCGATGTACGGGTTGTTGGTGACTACGACGATCTTGTGTCCGGCTTTTTTCAGTTTTCTGGCAAGAAGCTGGTTGTTGCCGGTTTTGACGATACGGGCATAATAATTGGTCATCACGACGATGTCGGCCTGTTTGGCAAGTTCGAGACATTCGGCGATTTCGTCTTCAAAGGCGGCGAATGCCGTATCGACCAGAATAAGATTGTGCGAGTGGTTGACCATCGCTTCGCAGAACACGTGCGTGTGATTGTACGGATCCTTTCCGACAAACTCATACGGGATGCGCTGCTCGATAACCAGTATTTTCTGTTTCGGATTCAGGGGAAGCAGTTTCTTGTCGTCACGCATGACCACCATCGCCTTTTTGGCAACATCCGCCGAAAAATCGATGATTTGTTTACTCGCGGTAGTATTGTGTACCTGAACGGGATCCTTTTCGACCGGGTTGGTAAACAGCCCCTGATCGTATTTCATTTTCAGAAGACGGGTGACCGCATCGTTCAGCCTTTCTTCGGACAGTTCTCCATTTTCGACCGCCTGTTTGATGCCGAAGAAACACTGTGACCTTGATTCATCATCCGCCTTGAGAAGAATCGTGTCGACCCCGGCCTTGATCGCCATGGCACATGCCTGCGGGAGGGGCCATTTCTTGAGGATGGCCGCCATACCGATAGCATCGGAAACGATTACACCGTCAAACCCAAGCTCACCCCGTAATAAGCCGGTAAGCACTTTTTCGGAAAGGGTTGCGGGATATTCGGCATCATATGCCGGGTATATGGAATGGGCCGTCATGATCGCTTTGACCCCGGCATCGATCGCAGCCTTGAACGGAACCAGCTCGACTTCCTGCATTCTCGATTTGCTCGATTTGATGACATCCAGTACATCATGGGCATCCGTAGCCGAATCCCCCCTGCCGGGAAAGTGTTTCGCCGAGGCAGCGATACCGTTGTCCTGGAACCCTTTGAGCAATGCAACGGCGTGTTTCGCGCATACTTCCGGATCGTCGCTGAACGCCCTCACCCCGATTTCGGGATTTTTCGGATTCACGTTCACGTCGCAGACCGGCGAATACATCTGGGTGACGCCCATGGCGGCGAGCTGTCTGCCGATTGTCGCGCCGATTTCGTACGTCAGTTTCACATCGCCGATAGCGGCCATTCCCATCGGTCCCGGGAACTGCCGAATTCCACCGGACATGTAATCGTTTTTGAAATCGCCTTCGAAGTCGATGGTCATGTGAAGAGGAATACCTGAAGGGCGATTGACCGCCAATTTCTGCAGTTTATTCAGTGCCTTCGTGTAGTCCGGCGGGGTGATGCTGATCCCGAAGGTTTTACCGTTGAAATAGGTATTTGAAATGGTAAAGTAATCCTTTGGTTTTTTAAAATTTTTATCCAGCTGGGTGTTTCCCCAGTAGAGGTTTTTTGAGGTCTCGAGTGCGTAGGGTTCGAGGCAAAGACCGCCGCATTGAAGCCGTGTAATCTGCTCGATACCGCTTGGCGTCAGAATCGTCCCCCGCCAAGTGAATGTGAGGAGTTGACCGACCTTTTCCATTAAACTCATGCCTGCCAATTTTTTGCTGACAAATGCATCTCTTTCTTTTGACATTGTTCGTCTCCTTGTTTGTTTTCAAATTATCGTGTCAGGCTGCTTAGGATTCCCATTTGCCGCTGTTACGCGGTCCGACCCAGAATCCCTTCTCGTACTTCCAGCCTTGTTCGTTTATCTTCAATTCCTTGGTTTTCCATCCTGCCTTGATCCGTTTTGTCAGATCATCGAATCCCTTGTTCCATGTCAATCCGTCGGGAACGGTGACGTTCATGCTGCCTGCAGCATTTGCGTACCTGAGGCACGATTCGATCGAATGTTCCCATACAAAGGCCGAGAGGAATCCGGCAATAGCGGAATCGCCCGAACCGAGTGCACCCACGAATTTTTCTTCTTCGTAGACCGGGAACCAGAGTTCCCTGTTTGCCCAGTTTTCGATATTCGAACCTCCGGCCGCGCCCAGTTCTTTGAGCCGTCTGCTTTCTCCCGTTCGTATGTAAAGTCCACGGTGTCCGCATTTTACCATCGCGATGGCGGAGCCCATTGCGATCAGGTCGTCACCCATCCTCGTTATCTCGTCGACTGTCATGTGATCGAGAACGCTTTCCTTCGGTCCAAGACGGTTTTTCTTTTCGAGAAACTGATGTTTATAAAGAAAATAAAAAAGTTCCTCGGCACTCGGTACCATGATGTCGGACAATGGTACCCAGTCTTTCAAAATGGAGGACCAGTCGACCTGGCCCGCGGGGCTGTTGACATCGGGAAGAGAAAGATCGAGGGCGGTCGTCGTTCCCAATTCCTTTGTTTTTTTGAGTATCTTTGTTAACTCTGCGCCATTGTTCCTGTACAGTTTCGCCATCCATGGCGGATAGCCGAAAAGCATAAGCTTTGTCCGCTTGACGAGGTCGAAATTCATATCGTCATACCCGAAGGTATCGTTTGCACCGCAATGATGCAGGTAAAAACGGTCGATTCCCGGTATACAGATCGCGATCGTATACGAGGTTGATTCTCCTTCAACCACTTTAATCCCTTCGAAATGGCCTTCGTGCTCTTCATACCACCGAAGAATCTGTTTCCCGAAGTCATCGTTTCCGATCTTTCCGATTAATTCGGTCTTGACGCCGAGACGCCGTATCGATACGCCGGCGTTGGTGACGGGGCCTCCGCCGACAACCACACATTCTCCCATATTGATCATTTTGCCGGGAACCAGCACGTCCGTCAGTTTGTCGACGCTGTGATCGATGTTAAAAGCAGGTATCAGATCGAGGCATGTATGACCCGCCGCAACAATCTCGAGATCTTTCTCATAATCCATAATTCGTACTCCTTCTATTTAATTGATAAAAAATATATTGATATTCACATCAAATTGAGGTTGTTCCGCACCCTGGAATAAGGCTGTTTCAAAACCTCGCGACACGATATACAGCTTGATTTCAATACAAATGGCGCTGTATATAGTGGTTATTATTATCACTCCATAAAACAACGAGGTTGCAAGACAGCCTCAATTATTTTCTTCTAAACACGAGTAATTGAGGTTGTGAGACAACATCAATTATCGTAGTGCGTTTCAGGTATGCATTGATTTTCACGCCGACATACTTCTAAGCACCTCATAGAACGCCTGCTTTGGTTTATAGTCACGGTCGAATAATAACGGATAATTGGTCCTGCCGCGCATAGGCCAGTTGTTCAGCCACGAATACCCGTCACTGATTCCCCATATCGTCACTCTGCCTATCCTGTCGCTCATTTTTTTGAAAATCCGAAACAACCCGGCGTAACGGTCCGCCAGGCGTTGCCGGATCTCATCCGGCAGTGTTTCCGGATACGGATCGAATGACGATTGGTAATCATATCGCAAAGAAACATCGGCACCCCTGTCTGCCCCGGGATAAGGAAGAACGTCCACATCGAGTTCGGTGATCATAACGTTTACTCCGCAATCCGAAAAACCCCGTATACTCGCTTCAATATAATCAGATCGCACCGGAAAATCAAGTGCCCAGTGTCCCTGCATCCCGACGCCGTGTATCGGAACGCCCTGCGAAAGAAGATCGCCGACAAGCCGTATAACGCCGTCCCTTTTGGGTGGATCGACGAGCGAGTAATCGTTGTAATACAATTCGGCCCCGGGATCCGCCTCATGGGCAAACTCAAAGGCCTTTGTAATATAGTCGACGCCGATAATATCAAGCCATCGCGAGGGCCTCAACGTGCCGTCGGCACTGACGGCTTCATTGACGACATCCCATCCGCCGACCATTCCTTTATAACGGCCGACAACGGTAACGATATGCTCCCGCATACGATGAAGCAGTGTCTCGCGATCGGCGGGTTTACCGGAGTCATCCTCGAATACCCATTCCGGCGTCTGGTTATGCCAGACCAGAGTATGGCCCACGATGAACATGCCGAGTTCCCTGCCCAGCCCGACAAACCGGTCGGCAGTCTCGAAAGTAAATCTCCCCTCCGTTTCCTGAAGGTGCATCCATTTCATGGCATTTTCCGCGGTGATGGAGTTGAAATTTTCTTTCAGAACTTTTACCGCTTTTTCATCTTTCCCCGTAAATTGATCTTTATTAAGTGAGGTTCCTATGCTAAAATGATTTCCTATACTCTCTTTCAACATCTGCTTTTACCAACAATGGTCGAGTTTTCTTTCGGGGTCGGCTGACAACCTTGATTTTTTTTTCGGGTTAATGGCCACACCGGCGAGATGATGATATGCATTTTTAAAATAATGGTCAACCTGATTTGAGGAAATTGGCCGGAAAATTATCAAAAATAATGTGTCGGACCGAAGGGGTATTGTCTTGTGACTCAAGACGGCAGATAGTAGTCAAAAAAACTAGATTAAAAAACGGATAGGATTGAGGGCATATGGCCGAGACAAGCCTAAGACAAACGGGAGGTAAATGATGGCGAAAAACGATAAGAAAAATGAATATATCACTTTTACGCATGAAAAGGGGGCGGGGGCATTCGTTCTTTCGGATGAGGGGCTGTCTGCACCGTTATACATCGATACCGGTGACTTTACGGGAGTGAAAAAGGCGTTCAAACAATGTGCCGTCGATATCGGGCGTGTAACGGGTACGGAACCGGACCTCGTTTTCGATACGGTTCCCCGGGCCAGGGAGATCGTTTGTGCGGGAACAATCGGTAAAAGCTCTTTGATTGACGGGCTTGCGGAAAAAAAGAAGATCGCATCCGGGATGATTGAAGGAAGGTGGGAGTCATTCATCATTCAAACGGTCGAAACCCCGTTTCCGGGTGTCGAACGCGCCCTGGTAATCGCCGGAAGCGACCAGCGGGGTACGATATTCGGAATATACGACCTCTGCCTCCGGATCGGTGTTTCCCCATGGTATTTCTGGGCCGATGTACCGATAACAAAACGCAGGGCGCTTTATGTCCTGCCCGGTTGTTATACGGAAGGCGAACCGGCCGTCAGGTACCGAGGTATTTTCATCAACGACGAATACCCGGCCCTCACCAAATGGGCCAATGAAAACTTCGGGGGCTTTACTCATCGCTTTTATGAAAAGGTCTTCGAACTGATTCTCCGCCTGAAAGGGAATTTCCTCTGGCCCGCGATGTGGGGTCATGCCTTTTATGACGACGATCCGGCCAATCCGAAGACCGCCTTCGAATATGGGATCGTTATCGGAACGTCTCATCATGAACCGATGATGCGTGCCCACAGCGAATGGCAGATGTATGGGGACGGGCCGTGGAATTACGAGAAAAACGAGGATATCCTGAAAAAGTTCTGGGAAACCGGCGTTAAGCGGATAAGCGGGTATGAGAGTATTATTACCGTCGGGATGAGGGGGGACGGTGATGAACCGATGTCCAAAGAAGCAAACATATCCCTGCTTGAAAAGATCGTGAACGACCAGCGGTGCATTATCTCCGAGTCGACCGGCAGGGAATCCGGCAATCTGCCGCAACTCTGGGCAATCTACAAAGAAGTTCAGGAGTACTATGAAAAGGGGATGAAAATACCGGATGACGTGACCATGATGTTCTGCGACGACAACTGGGGGAATATACGAAAGTTGCCCCTGAAGGGGGAACAGCCCCGAAGCGGCGGATACGGTATGTATTACCATTTCGATTATGTGGGCGCGCCGAGAAATTACAAATGGGTCAATACGTCCCAGATAACGAGAACATGGGAACAGATGAATCTCGCCTACAAATACGGTGTGGACCGGATCTGGATCGTCAATGTAGGGGACATTAAACCGATGGAGTTTCCCGCACACTTTTTTCTCGACCACGCGTGGTATGCCGATCGATGGTCCGTCTGTGACCTGAACGATTACACCCGCCGGTGGGCCAGCCGGCAGTTCGGGGAGGAATACGCATCGGAAATTGCCGATATTATTTCCCGTTATACCATGTATAACAGCCGCCGCAAGCCGGAGCTTCTCTCGCCGCATGTCTACAGCCTTGTCAATTACCGTGAGGCCGAAACCGTGCTTGCCGATTACAATGAATGCAGGCAAGCGAGCGAACGGATCTATCGCAGGCTTCCCGCAGAATACAAGGACGCCTATTATCAACTTGTCCACTATATGGTATCGGCCTGTGCCAATCTGAATGAACTATATGTGGCGGTCGCGAAAAACCGTCTCTATGCGAGACAGGGGAGGGCGTCCGCTAACGATATGGCGGACCTCGCGAGGAAATTGTTCAGCAAAGACGCCGAATATACATCATATTACAATCATGATTTGTCGGGGGGCAAATGGAATCATATAATGGATCAGACTCATATCGGGTATATTTCATGGCAACAGCCGGAAATCAATCGCCTGCCCGATGTGAAGGAGATTACGCTCCCCGACGTTGCCGATATGGGGGTCGCTATTGAAGGATCGGAAGAATGGTGGCCGGCATCCGGCTGTGATGCCGTTTTGCCCGAATTCGATTCGTACAAAAGACAGGTTTACTATATCGAGATATTCAACAGGGGGAAAAAACCATTTCGCTTTTCTGTCGAGACCGATAGAAACTGGCTTCACGCAAAGCCGGACAAAGGGGTGATCGAAACCGAACAGCGTGTTCGGATATGGTGTGACTGGAATGCGGTCCCGGCCGGAAAACACCGGGCGCATCTTCATGTCACCGGAACAGGAAAGAAGCCTGTTGCGGTGAGTGCCGCAGTCGATAAACCCGGCAGTCAGGGTGAAGAGGCGGTGAAAGGATTTATCGAGGGAAACGGTTACGTTTCCCTCGAGGCCGAACATTACAGCAGGGCGGTCGACACGGATGAAATCACCTGGAAGTGTATTCCTTCGCTGGGCAGGACACGTTCGGCGATGACGACATTTCCGGTGACCATGTCGGTACAGAGACCGGGCGGGGAGAGTCCCCGGCTTGAATATAGAATATACGTGAGGAATCCCGGCGATGTTGCGGTACGGGTTTATCTTTCGCCGACACTCGACTGCCTCAACACCGGCGGTTTATGTTACGCGGTTTCGTTCGACTCGGCCACCCCGCAGATTGTCAATATCCACGAGCATTTCTCTTATAAAGCATGGTTGAGGATGGTAAGCGACAATATAAATGTGACCTGTTCACGGCACCGGATTGAAGAGGCGGGTGGGCATGTATTGAAGTTCTGGATGGTCCATCCGGGCATCGTCCTTCAAAAGCTCGTCGTTGAAACGAAGACGATCTCACCGAGTTACCTCGGGCCTCCCGAAAGCTGTTTCAGGGAGTAACGGGAATATCGCGGGGTGATTCGGATCATCCGTATTTGTTTTGAAACCAGTTGATGGCAAACTCCCGCAGCTCGTAGGCAGTTGAAAGATTGAACTTAATTTTTATGTTGTTTCTGTGGGTTTCGACCGTTTTAACACTCATATTAAGTTTTTTGGCGATCAGTGCCGGACCCATGCCTTTCGCAATAAGCTGGAATATCTCGAATTCACGGTCACTCAGTTTATCGACAATACTCGAGCCAAGGGTCTGTTTTTTTTTCATGATACCGAGTGAAACCCGCTGCTTCATCGCGTCACTGACATATATATTGCCGGAGAGGATTTGACGGATCGCTTTCAACACCTTGTGTGAGGTCTCCTCTTTCATGATATATCCGTCCGCTCCGGTATCGATCGCCCGCTCCCCGTAGAGGGTTTCATCATGCATCGAGACAACGAGAATTTTCAGGTTCGGATAGGCGTGCGTCAATTTTCGTATGAGTTGCAGGCCATTGATCCCTTTGAGCGAGATATCTACCAGGGCAAAATCGACTTCCCTGTCTTTGATGATTTTCAGTGCTTCTTCAGCACTGCTTGCCTCTGCGACGACGGAAAAATCCTTTTCATTGTTGATAAGGTAAACGAGACCTTCACGTGAAATAGGATGGTCGTCGATAACGATAAACTTAATTTTTTTCCGTAACATTTATCTCCGCAATCCTTTTATTTTTTTCTTGGGATAATGCATGTTACCGTTGTCCCCCCTCCCCGGTTTTTTTTAATGTT
This sequence comes from Spirochaetales bacterium, assembly GCA_016930085.1. Lineage (NCBI taxonomy): Bacteria > Pseudomonadati > Spirochaetota > Spirochaetia > Spirochaetales > Spirochaetales bacterium. Next base: position 35,806 of record JAFGHO010000069.1, on the reverse strand, counting down.
CAATTTACCTCCGACAACATTCGCTCTGTATCGCATGCTTCGTATCCCCATTCCCCCCGACGATTCATATTTCTTTGGAATTCCGATACCGTTATCCGTGACGACAAGCTCCACTTTATCATACATGGAATTGATCGTTATTTCGATATGTGAAGGCTTTCCGTGCTGCACCGCATTTGTCACCGATTCCTGAACGATCCGATACAGATGTAAATTAAGGAGATTATCCTCGATTTCAACCTTAATGTCAAATATTATATGGCAGGATATTTTAAATTGCACCTGAACGCTTGAGGCCAGTTCCTTGAGCATTTCAATAAGACCACTGTATTCGAGTTCAGCCGGATAAAGGCCTTTTGCCAATGACTTTGTTTTGATGATGGTGTTTTTTATCAATTGCCGAAGGTAGCTCGCTTTTTCCGCTTTTTGGGGATCCACTTTTATCAGTTGGTTCTCGATGACACTTGCAATTGCACCGATTCCCACCATGTCCTGACAAATATCGTCATGAAGGTCCTGGCCGATTCTTCTTCTTTCATTTCCGATTACCTCGAGCACTTCCCGTTCGAGTTTCCGGCGTTCGGTAAGATCATAAAACCCGGCAAGGATGCATCGCTCGCCTTTGAAAATCATCTTCTGAAACGACGAAATAACCCAGAAATCGTGACCGTCGGTGTTATGGACCGGAATTTCAACGTTTGAAAGGTGATTTTCTTTACGTAATTTATGATGCAGTTCTTTCATGAACTCCCTGTCATACAGAAAATCCTGAAGACTGATTTCTTTATCGTATTCGCTTTTAATGCCGAAGGTCTTGCAGAAGGGCTTGTTCGCGTAAAGAATGTGCCCGTCGTTCATGCGGATAATCACGAGGGGGATAGGGGTCGCTTCCGTAATGGCGCGCAGGTTTTTCTCGCTTTCTTTCAGACTTTCTTCCACTTTTTTTCTCAGTTGTATCTCTTCTTCGAGTTGCCTGTTCGATATGGTGAGGTCCCTGGTTCGTTTCGCGACCTGTTTTTCGAGATTTCCCGCATATTGCTTTATCTCTTCCAGCAGGAAAGCACCCTTGAGGGTGATGCTTATTTGCTGCCGCAGGGTATCGAATATGACCGGTTCATCCGGAAACATCTCGCAGAAAAGGAACCCGAATTGATCATATTGAAAATAGAGTGGTTCCAGGATCATTGTACAACGGTGTTCGTTATAGGAGAGGCCGGGCGGGAGAATCGTCCTGCTTTTATATGACCGGTTTTTCCCTTTAATGACAAGCGGCTTTCCGCTTTTATAGGCAAGAAAAAGCCGTGCGGTATCGGGCACCTTGGATTCGTGCCGGTAGAGTGCGAGGTAGCATTGACGTATCTGTAAAGCCGAAAGTGAGGTGACCAGAACGTCCGAAAGCTTGTCGAGATCGAAGTTGGAAATCAGTGTATTCCCCACTTCGCGCAGCCGGTCCGTCCGTTTCACCAGCTGGATGCGGATATATGCCTGATACCGGCGGGAAGTATCGCCGATAAGGACCCTTGCCTGTTCGCAAATGTTTTCCGCCTTTATCAATGCTTCCCTCGAGAGATTGAATCTGAGCACGTATTTGCGGATAAGCGATATAATCTCGTGCCAGTAGGTCACCTCGATTCCCTTGATAACAGAATCATGCAGGATGGTATTCAGCATGGACAATAAAGCCTCGGAGTTCGGGTTTTTCATATCGTTATAGAAGGAAACGATAAGGCCGCGGACCTGTTCTTTGAACTGATCGTCGGTAAGATGTGACATCGGATTCTTGTTTAGTATATCCGAACATTCTTCGATGATATCGTCTTTGTAGGAAAGGAAGTCCTCGGAGAAAGAAACGCCGCTTGTCGCCGTATCATTGATGAAAACCTGTTTTGCGATATGTGAAAAGCAGCCGCAGGATTGGCGTATAACAGCGTGTGAGGGGAGGACGATGTTCGGCGGGGTCTTTTCGTTCCCGACGATTCCGGCGATGAGCTGCAATGCCTTTTGTCCCAACGTGTAAATAGGCTGGTTTACCGTCGTTAACGGGGGGGTGTAATTCTGGCTTTCCCTGATATTATCATACCCGGTTACAATGATGTCTTTCGGTACGCTGATACCCCTTGCCTGCAGGGCTTCGAGCACACCGATCGCCATTGAATCGTTTGCCGCGACAATCGCATCCACGTTTCCTTTGAGTGTGTTCATAAGGGTGTCGACGGCCTGTTTCCCCGAGTCTTCAAGAAAGTCCCCCTGTATGTATTGCCTGTCATCAAACGGGATGCCGTGGTTGGCGAGTACGTCCCTAAAGACGTTGAAGCGTTCTTCGGCCTCCTGATGCCCCCGGGGACCGGATATGAATGCGAACTTTCGACAGCGATGGCCGGTGATGAGGTGTTCGATGAGGCTGAACAGGCCGGTTTTGTTTTCCGCAATGACGCTCGGGACATTCTCGAAGGTCAAACCGATACTCACGACGGGGAGGGCTTGATAGGATCTGATAAAGTGATAGAGTTCGTCCTTTGTGATACATTGACCGATCGTGCTTGCCAGGATGATAATACCGTCGACATTCTCCCTGCCGGCGAGTTGATAGATGACGTTTGCCTGCGATTCGAAACGGTATTTCGACTGTATGATTTCACCGGGAAAACAGATGATGTCGATATCCCGGCATACGGCTTCGTCGCAAATTCCCCGCCATATCTCCTTCTGGTATTCATAATCCAGTTTCGTGACAAAGAATCCAATGGCTGTACGGTTTTTTTTCACGGATTTTTTTTTCATCGATGATTCGCTACTATAGTATTACAGAAAGCATCATGTGTCAATGTGGACAGACATACATTACCGGTTCGACGGTGAAGCGGCCCGGTCGATTATTTTTTCAGGGCGCTATCCGGATTTTCACTAAGGGATGCCAAAAGACGGTCGCAAAGAAGCCGCGCCGCGATCCTGTGCCCCGCCTCCGTCCAGTGCAGATGGCCTTTGAGACGATAGAGTGTTTCACTGCTGCGGGCTGAGAGGAGGGGATAGCGTGTATGAACGATGTCGTCTTCCGTAATCAACTTCAGAGCGCCGGCGGGAAGGTTTGATTCGGCAAACGTGAAGTCTATGATATCGAGGAGAAAAAAGGAAATATTTCGTTTATTACATTCTTCTTTTATTTTATCGAGCAACTTTGCACCGAGGAGCGTCCGGGCTGTTTCCTTTTTTATCGTATCCCCGGAAATATCGTCAAGGTTCCTTTCATAGTCTTTTGTTTTTATAAAATACGCGAGCTGTTCCCTCAACAGGCAGAGGAGGTGCGAGTTTTCGGCAAGCCAGCGATAGATACCGAGCGAGTAGAGAAAGTCTCTTTCTTTTACGGCGGGAAGATAGGTTTCCGCCGACCTCGATAACTCGCCGTCCGGGCCCATCGAAAAAAGCCCCGTCCGCACATTATCGTCGAGATCGTTCTGGTAATATCCGACGATGACGATATCGGGATTAAAATTAAAACCGAAGGTTTGAAGCATGATCAACTCTTCGGCGGTACTGAACCCGCTGACGGCGCAATTGATGACTTCGACGCCCGGATATTTTTTCTCAAGGCATTGCTCGAGCAGATAAAGATAGGAATCTTCCACATTGACTTCATAGCCCTGCGTAAAAGAATCGCCGACAGCGACTATCCTGAGTATACCTTCCGGTTTTTCGAATGTGTATTCGCGGTCGCTTCGAATCCCCATTGAGTTTATCCTGAACCCGACCCGGGCCTCGGGCGAGGTGTGGAAATACCGGACGTTCGGGATATTGACACGGATCCCGCCGCTTCCTGCCGTCACATAACGGGGGAAGAGTACCTGCGGGAAGAAAAGACGGACGGTACATTCACCCGCAATCAGGGCGATAATGATCGAAAGAAAGGTGAGTAAAATCCGCTTTATCCATGTGTTGCGGCGTCCATTACCTTTTTTTCCATTGACCATCGGTATTTCCTTTCACCGGACTACGAAAACAATGTAATGACAATACTATAAGTGATAGAATTTTAAAGCGCAAGAGTTATTTTCAGGTCTTTCCGGCGAAACATGCTTTTATTGCTACTCTTGTTGATATACATTATAATGTCATCACCTCGTGAAACAAAAAGAACTTGTCCGTGATATTTTTAAAACGACAGCACTCGTGATCGCCGGCAAATCCGTCGGCTTTCTTGTTCCTTTTATAATAGGGGCGCTTTTCGGTATAAGCGGCGATATGGATGCTTTCTTTTTCACTTATGGTTTGCTTTTCTATATATCGATTATTTTTTCTTCGACTATCGCCATGGTTATTGTCCCGTATGTCGCGGAAGCGCGGTCAACAGGCGGCGATATCGGAAAATTTGTCGGTTCTCTTCTGGTTTCCATAACATTGTTGATCCTTCTTTTGAGTCTGATAATTATTCCTTTGCTACATCCGGTACTCGGTCTGGTCACACAATTCAACAAGGAATCATTACGGCTTATTTTCGTGTTATATATTGAAATGATCCCGTTGGTTCTCCTGATCGTCTATGCCGGTGTTTTTGACGGTATTTTGAACGCATACAAGAAGTTTGACGCACCCGCCCTTTCTCCGGCCCTCCGTGCGGTCGTTCTCATCGTCGTTATGTTTCTGTTTCAGGGTACCATAGGTATTCATGCTATCGTGCTCGGCTATATAACAGGCGAGTTGTTTCGCCTTGCCGTTCTGGTGGTCATGGTAAAAATAAACAAACTCTTTACATTTCGTTTTTCTTTTTTCCCCGACGTCCGGTTGAAAGAGTTCTTTCGCAAAGCGGGGTTCCAGCTTATTGGTGTGCTGTCAATCAATCTAAACTCATTAATCGATAAAACGATGGCCTCCTGGCTTGATGAGGGGAGTGTTTCAATTCTCTACTACGGCGACCGGCTTTTTATGGTCCCCGCCAATATCATCATGACGGGACTCGGCGTCGCATTGCTTTCCCATTGGAGTGAACAATACTATTCGGGTGAAAAAAACAGGTTACGGCATCAGGTGAACAGAACCGCACTGCGCGTGTGTTTGGTGATCATTCCACCCTTGCTTTTGTTGATGTTTTTTCACAGGGAACTGGCTATGTTTGTTTTCGGATTCAGTAATTTCAGCGATCATGACATACTGCTTATTGCAAGGGTATTTTTCTTGTATGTCATCGGGCTTCTTCCCTACGTCGCTTCCCAGATTTATGCCAGGGGCCATATCGTTATGAAAAAAACCAGAATCATCATGATCGGTTCGCTATTGTTATCCTGTTTAAATGTCTGTTTTAATGTTGTGTTTATGAATATAATCGGTGTGGAGGGACTGGCCTTGTCGACAAGTATCGTGTCTGTAGCCGGATTTATATTCTTTATATTGACATTCAGGTATACCCATTGATTCAATCGATTTTACTCTGTTGAGTTCGATCGACGAATCGGGTATAATCGAATAACAGAAGGCTATTGTCGCCCGATAAAACTATGCAGACGAATGAGGCAATTATAACAGGTTACAAAACAGAGAAATGGATTCATTTTTTACTTATGACTACCGGTCTGTTTCTCCTCGTTCAGGATCTCATTGCAAGGAATATAAGCGAATACGGACAGCTTTTCAGCCTGGTAAAATATGCAGAGGAAATTATCGCTATCGTCCTGTTTGCATTGATTATTTGTTATCATATTTTTTTACGGTCTATTATCAGAATGACAAACATCGACTTTTTTCTTGTTTTCTTCATCATCATCAATCTTATTTCAGGAATAATAAACAAAGTGCCTTTTTTTATCTTTCTTTCGCAATCGATATTATATCTCAAAGGCTTTTTTATATTTTTTATTTTTTATTATTTGAGATGCGAAGAAGATGTGCTGAAAAAATATATCCTGGTTTTTTTTCGGGCCGGGGCGATCGTCCTTTTTTTCGGTTTTGTGGATCTGATAATCCCCCACCGGTTCAGGGCGCTTATCGGAAACGCGGCCTTTGTCGATTACCGTTTTTCCATCCCTTCGGTCCAATCGGTCTTCACCCATCCTGTCTATTTCGGATGGTTCATGAGTTTTATGTCGCTTTTCAGCTTCGCTTTTTTTGCCGTTTACAAAAAGACGCGGTATTTTTTTATGAGTCTCTGTTTTTTTGCAGGCTGTTTTCTCTCAATGAGGGTGAAGTCGATTATCGGATTCGCGATTGCCCTTTTCGCGGGGTTTCTCCTCATCCCGCTCGAGCGGAAAAAGCACCTGACCGGTGTCTTTCTCATCTTCGCATTGATCGTCCTTCTCGTTCTGGGGCCGACGGTGGCGGGGCTTTTCCAGTCGAAAATGCAGCTTTATGTGATCGGTGAAAACAGGATGGATGCGGCGAGGAATGTCCTTTATATAAAGAGCGCCGAGGTGGCCGTCGACCATTTCCCTTTCGGGGCGGGGCCGGGGCGGTTCGGTTCGTGGCTGAGCAGGATTTTCTACAGCCCGGTTTATGAAAAGTACGGACTCTCGAAGGTCTGGGGTATGTCGAAGGAGAATCCCTATTTTATCACGGACACCTTCTGGCCCATGATCCTGGGGGAATCGGGGATATTGGGATGCCTTTCGTATATCATTATCCTGCTGATTTTTTTCTTCACCCTGCGGGATCGGGCCGTTCGAACGGGCAGCCGGCTGTTTTGCGCGTTTTACATGGGAGCCTTCATGGTACTTATCGAAAGTATCGCAGAGAGTATCGCCACCCCCGTCTTTGTCAATCCGCCCCCCTCCATTTTTGTATTCGGGGCGATCGGGATCTGTTATTCACTCGCGCGGACGGAAAAAAGCGGGGAACCGCTTTTGAAAAAATACACGACATGAAACCGCCGCCTACCTGAAAATACTCACGGAAAAGCCGACGATATTTCTCGTCTCGTCGTCACGGGGCGTCATGCCGCTTTTGTTTTCATCCTCGAATGTATATGAAAAACCATAAAAGACCTCAAAACAGACGGGAAGGTTTTTAAGGCTGTATGAAGCCCGAAGGGTGACGATGTTGATCCATTCATAGAGTCCGTCCTGTAAAAAACGCTTTTTCGGGTATTGGGAAGCGATATCGTAGTGAAAGTACTCGTCGATATCGCCGTAAATAGCAGGAACATAAGCCCCGGAATAGTCGTTCGTTCCGTGCCTGATGAGTCGATACCCGAACGATACAAGCAACCCCGAAAAAGGCATGGTTTCAAGCATGAGGAGAAAGGAATCGGAGTTGGGCGGAAGCGGGAAACCGATATTCTCCCCGTCATGGGTGTAGCTGAGATCGACGTTGGTTTCAGGGCTTGCCGGATTGACTTCGGGGTAATGGGCGTAGACAAACGGTTCGATTTTTGTATACTGCATGCACAGAAGCGAGAAGGGGATGAAAGGAAGGGGGACCCTGATTCCCGCCTGGAAAGCGAAGGCGTTTCGCGGATTGGAAAAGAGTTCTTCAATGTGAGAGAGTTCCATTTCGTCGATAAAGAGTGAGAGGTATACTTGCGCGATACCGGGAAATGTATACACTGCCTCGATGGAAAGGAAAACATTGTCGAAATCGCCGTTCAGATTCTGATGAATCAGCGGGTACAGGAGGGGGGCGCAATATCCCGGTTCGAAACGTTTGCCCCAAAGCGCGATCGATGCGGCAAAAACGGAAAAAGATGTGAAGGGATTGAACTGAAGCATTTCGATTGTGACCATTTTTTGATAGGTTGGGTTGCCGCTGTCTTCTTTCAGCCCCTGATCGGCCCGCCAGTTGCCGAGAGAGCCGATCAGATAGGAATAATGGAACCACGGGAGGGGCCGTGCATGGAATTCGAGGGCCTCGAAAGGCCGGGCCGTTTCGGAAAGGAAAAGGCTCCCCTCGCCGGCGCCCCAGTTTCTCCGCAGACGGGCGAGTCTTATGGAAAGCGCGTGGTCGAAGAGGATTGCGGTGATTTCATTTTCAAGGAGAAATGAAAAATAGGGGACGGGTTCTATCCCGTCCGCGCTGTACCGGGGTTCACCGAACCCGATATGAAAGCCGTCCCATTCCTTTGTAAAGGTATAGGGGAGGAAAGCTTCGGGGGCGACTTTATCGAATGTGGCGCCGAAGGCCCCGTTATATGAAAGGCTATCACCGATATCGCCCCTGAGATAAAAAGCGAGGGCGTGATGCATATGCCAGGCTTCGGGTTTGTTGAGATTGCATCTGAAAACCGATAGTTCATCGATTCCTATGGCGCAAAGGCCCAGAACACCAACCCCTGCGATATTACCCCGGGAGAAGCCCGTTTTATCCTGCTTGAACGAATCACAGAAACCCCCGATTATTTCCTGTTCCTGAGGGAGGAGTTTACCGGCGCCGTTCAGTATCGCCCCGAGATACCCGGTGACATTCGATGCCGCATAGGGTTTCGCGCGGGGGAGGTGGGGGATCAGACCCCTGATTTCCGCGTACTCGAGAATAAAATAAACGGGGCGGTCGATACGAACGGAGAGATGGTTTTGGGGATATGATAATTGAGTCAGACAGAGGCCTATGCCGATGAAGAAGGCGGTTTTTTTCATACATAATGTCCTTTGGTTCATATCATAAAGATTTTTACGGCCCGGAACAAGGATAAATACAGCCGATTTTTCATGATATTTCCCACATTTCCTGGAAAAAACGTGAAAGAGATATTATATTTTGTAGTGGGGCGATAAAATATGGCAGGGCGTTTTTATAAATTTTTTGTGTTGCTTCTCGCACATATCGTAATGACGCTGTTTTTCTTTTTCATCTGCCTTTCGATTATTCCGGTGGTGCTGCGGTCACGGCCGGAGCAGCAATTGATCCTCTTTTCCTTTCATGCGTTCTATTGCCTGCTTTATTTTGTTTTACTCTGGAAGGATCTTTACAGCCGGAGCTCGACGATGTTCTTCAGTCCCCGGACATGGAGCCTTATCGTAAAGAACCTTTTTCTTTCCACAAGCTTTATGGCCCTCGTCATGTTTCTCACCTATTCGGCGGATGTCATTTTTACGCTTTCGATATTCAGGGCCGGTTTTTTCAGGATAGTTGCCGTTATTTTCATAGTCGATATGTGCTGCTCGGTTCTTCTGCATTTTTTCCAGTTCGGATGGATACGGCTGCTTGTCGAACAGGGGTATCTGAAAAAGAATGTCATCATCATCGGAAAGCCGGACAGGAGATTTCCCGTTTCGCGGTTTTTCTCCGAATCCTACGGGACGAAGATATATAAAGGAAATATCTATGGAAACGAGTCGGGCTGGTTTTTTTCGGATCGGGACAAAAGGGAAAGGAAGATAACGCTGGAAGATATTCCGCACCTCCTCTGGAAAGAGATTATCGGCGAAGTCCTCATTTTTATCGGCAGGGAAATAAGCGATGTCCACATTTATATGCTCGCGAAGTTTTGCAGGGACAACAGTATCGCCTACAGTATCGTGCCCGATATTGAAAAGCTCATGGAGAAAGATTTCTGGAACAATCCTTTCTCATACATACCGGTTATCGAACATTGGGAAAGCATGAGGGACTCGCTTACCCTTATCACATGCAAACGCTTTATCGACCTCATTCTGGTTTCCTTTTCATTACTCATCGCTATCCCGATCGGTCTTATTATCGCGGTGATCATCAAATGCGAGGATGGCGGCCCTGTTTTTTATATAAGCAGGAGAGTCGGTAAAAACGGAAAAGTAATCAAATTTTACAAATTCAGATCCATGGTTGTCGATGCCGACAAAAGGAAACGGGAACTCCTTCAGCTTAACCGGCGCAAGGACGGGCCGCTTTTCAAAATCGACAATGATCCCCGCGAAACAAAAACAGGCAGGATTCTCAGGCGGTTCAGTCTTGACGAATTGCCGCAGTTGATCAATGTACTCAGGGGAGATATTTCCCTTGTCGGTCCCCGTCCCCACCTCGTCGATGAAGTCGCGTTGTATACCTCCCGCGACCGGCTGCGGCTTGAATGTTTTCCCGGTATCACCTGTTATCCGCAGATTTTCGGAAACACGGCAATAAGTTTCAGAAAGGTCGTGGATCTGGACCTTTCCTATCGAAGAAAATGGTCGCTTTTTCTCGATATGAAGATACTGGCATCGAGTCTCAAAGTGTCGCTTTTTCAATAACCTCGGGACGAATACCGGACTGGAAGATACTTTCGTTTCCTGTTTTTTTCGAATAACAAACTGCTATACTGTCATGATTCCTTTTTATTCACCCTCTTTACAAAGAAGTCTTTTTCTTATATCTTTAAAGAAATATGAAGTCACAACCTCGACGTGACGAAGAGTTTGATCTGCTTCGATTTATGGGTGTTTTTTATAAATACAGAATGCTCATCCTGGTGATGACCGGTATTATCGCCGGAGTCGGGCTGTTTTTTCTGTTCGTGACGTCGATTCTTCCTTCCCGGATCAGTATTCTTCCCGATATGTACCGGCCGGTCGCCGTTATTCTCGTGAACGAACGGACTTCGGGAGATATTATCAGTTCGCTTCTTTCGTCGTTGCCTTTTCCCGGCCAAAGTTCAATCGTGGGCGGCGGGGCAAGCAGCTTCAGCTATGGAAAACTGGCGGAAGTTCTCCTTCACAGCAATTCGATAATCGATATCGTCGCGGAAGAGTTTCAAATGGCGGAACGATACAATGTCGTCCGGTATAAAAAAGGGGATACGCGAAATAAAATCCTGAAGTACCTTTCCGTCGACTATGATGAGGAAACGATGCTTGTTACCATCGGTTATACGGATTACGATCCGGAATTCGCGACCAGAGTGGTGAACAGGTTTGTCGAATTACTCGACAAACGATTTCTTTCCATCGGCGGGAACAGGATCATCATGCAGAAACAGCTTCTCGAAACAAAAATAACGGAAGTCAAGGCGGAGATCGAGGTCCTGGAAAGCCAGATCCAGGAGTTTCAGAAAAAATACGGGGTTCTGGATATCGACAGCCTGGCGATGGAGCAGGTGACGATGATGGCGGGCTTCCGAAGCCAGCTTATCCTGAAAGAGATGGAGATCAAGACATATTCGGATTTTTCCCGGATCGAGGACCCGGTCATAAAGCGGCTGAAAGCGGAGCGCGATAATCTGCTTGGACTTATCGGGGAAATGGAGTCGGGTTTTTCCGAGTATATGGATGTCATTCCTTCCCAGAAAGATCTTCCCGATATCGCGCAAAGCTTCTACCACCTGGAACGGGATCTTTCCGTCCAGGAAAAAATATATGAAATTCTGGTTCAACAGTATGAGGTAATCAAGCTTTCGATGGAGGGCGTGCCCATGTTTCAGGTGCTGGAAACCGCCGATGTCCCCGATATGGAAATAGGTCCCCACAGAAAAACACTTTTCATCACAATTACTGTCATCGGCTGCGTCCTGAGTATTTTCACCGCTTTTATTGTCAATACGATTCAAATGATCCGGAATGATCCGGATAGACTGAAACGGATAAAGGGGCAATAACCATGGGGAAAAAACTAGCCGTATGGCTGCTCTTTCTTTTATCGACACAGGGGCTCCATGCCGAAGAAAATGATATCCCTGATTTTAATTCGGATTTTCGGGCTTTTACGGATGCGCCGGATGCAAAGGTACTGCTTGCCGTCTCGACGGCGGCATATCCGGTGACACCGGGGGATGTGTATCAGCTTGTCTATATGGATTCACAGGGATTGCGGTCGCTGGAGATGATCGTGTCGGGGGATTATTCGGTAAATCTGACGCTTTTCGGGAAAATAAATGCGGAAAATCTTACCTATACCAGGCTGCAGAAGAAAATCGAAGAGATAATTCAACATGCGTATCCGGGAAGCGGTCCCCAGCTTATTCTTCAGTCAACGGGTATGTTTCAGGTATTTTTACAGGGTGAAGTGGAAAAGGACGATTTTGTCGGCTGCTGGGGGCTGTCGAGGCTTTCGGATATATTGCAGGGAAAGACTACCCCCTATGCGTCATTCAGAAATGTGGCCGTCATTTCAAAAGACGGTACGAACAGGGAATATGATCTGTTCGGCGCAGTCAGGGCCGGTAAGGTGGAACAGAATCCGTTTCTGAGACCCGGCGATACCGTTATCGTAAAAAAGGCCGGGCGGCGGGTTACCGTTCATGGTGAAGTAAGGCGGCCGGGTACCTATCAGCCGCTGCCGGGCGAAGGGCTACGGGAACTGATCGGTTTTTATGCGGACGGATATACCGGGCAGGCCGGCCCTGAAGCGATACGTATCACCCGCTATAACACCCAAACGGGCGGGGGAGCGCGCACGTTGTATTATAACGGGTCCGATATATCAACGACAGAGGTGACGATTGAGGATATGGACGATGTGTTTGTGCCGGCAAGGAAGGAAATGCTTCATGTCGCTTATTTTGAGGGGGCCCTGATGCTGCCGGAAAAGGGGGAAGCGGACGGGGCATCGCAGGCATTCCCTACCGGCAAATATATCCACCGGTTCGCACCCGGTGAACGTCTTTCCACCGCCGTCAGCAGGATTGCCGACCGTCTTGTTTTCTCCGCAGACCTGAAAAGCGCCTATATTATCAGGGAAAGCGAGGAAAAACCGATTCCCGTGAATCTTGAGGCCCTTCTTTATACGGATTCCCCCGATGAGGATATTGAACTCAATCCTTTTGACAGGATAATCATCCCGTTCAAGCAATTTTTTGTGACGGTAAGCGGGGCGGTTTTTCTTCCCGGCAGGTATCCGTATGTGCCGGACAGGGACTACCGCTATTACATCGAGATGGCCGGGGGCAGCGACCCGGCGAAAAACCTCAATAACACGGTCCGTATCGCGGATGCCGACAATGTGAAACAGCCGTCGGACAGGGTGATCCGGCCGGAAGACAGAATTTTTGTCGAGTACAACAATCCCCTCTATCATATCAACCAGTGGGCGGTCTTTATCAGCGCGGCCGTGTCGGTAACGGCCCTGGTCTTCAGCATCGTGCAGATTTCGAAATAGGTGCGGGATTCAGGTGCTTTGCCAGAATAAAATATCAAGTGAAAAAAACGCAGAAATCACCGCGCGTAAAGTTTTGCGAGTTTAGTGAGTTCACCCCGGTCGAGCCAGACGCCTTTGCAGGTCGGACAGCGGTCGATGTTGACCTCCGGGGCTTTGTTGTTTTTCATGTGCTGCAATGCGATACGGCAGCGGGGGCATTGCCTGTTCCCTTCTTTCATTTCGACGGTTTTTTGTTCCGATGTATCGAGATGTTTGATATAGAAATCACTTACTGTGAAGAGATCGATAAGTTCTCCCTTATCGAGCCATATGCCGCCGCACCGGGGGCACCGGTCGATCGTGATTGTTTTTTCACACTGCACTTTCTCCATTTTTTCGGAAGGACAATTAATACAGGAAAGCGACTCCGGTTCCGATGTGAAAGCCATATCTTCCCCCTTATTCCATGAGTTTTTCGAAACAGGCGTCCAGCCATGGCTGGACTTCATAATAGTAGGCATCCTGGGTCATGAGAAAGGCAAAGAAGGCCTCTTCATATCGTTCGGTGAAATAGTATATCTGGCCGCAATAAAAGGAGGCTCGGGCCTGGAGTTCGTCTGAATGCTTTACTCTCAGGAAATCTTTCAATTTTTCCTCGGCGATATCGAATTTTTTCTTTGCGAACAAGCCATTGACGATATGCTGGAGTGTGGTCGCCTCCCCTTCGGTTGCCGCGGTATCGATTTCGAGAATCTGCATTTTGATTTTCGGTGTGGAAGGAAATGTCAATCCGCGGCTCAGGTTGTCGACCGCTTTCTCCGTCTCTTTGCTCAGTTTCTTTTCTTCGGGCAGATAGGAGGAAACGGACGGAACGAGTTTTTTCCCGTCTTCGACATCGGAGAGAATCGAGATATAGGGGAGGGGGATCGGCCGTCCGGCCGTCGACGACGATTTTTCTTCCTTGCCGCCGATGGGGATGGTAACAGGCTTGGCAAGGGTGTTTTTACCCGGTTCGAGTTCGATTTTACCGATTTTAACAAGCGCGGCATCTAAAACGGCGTAAAAGTAATCGATGCCCGCGATTGGATAATCCGTATAGGTGGTTTTGCCTTCAAGGGCAATCGGGGTGATCGACTGGATAAGGTTGTCCGATATAAGGATGGGAGACGTATTGCGGTAAAGAAGATACGTGCCGTCTTTTTTTGTCGTTTTAAACGTTACGACAATTGTATTGTCTTTTACCACCGCCTTGAGTTCCGTTATCTCTCCCGTGCGTTCGATCTCCGTCTTGCTTTCTTTTATAAAAACCCCCTCGATGGTGATATTCCTGAAAGGAATGAAGAGGCTGTGAATCTCCCCGGTTTTATCTTTGATCAGGACCGCGTAATAGTATTCATCGGTATTATCGGGATAATCCACATAGGATTCCCTGTCTATTTCCAGGGAGGCAATTACATCGGCATCGGCGATATTTTCGTCATTTATTTTTTCCGTGTACCGGTACACGAGAATGGTACCATCGATATCTTTGGGATTTTTCCACATGAGTACGATCGCTATATCCGAAACGGTCGCTGTGAGACGGGACACAAATGGAGAAAACTCATCAGGCCCGTAATTCTGACCGGCTATATTGACAGCCGCCATGAAAAAAACCACGATAACGGGCACAAACGTCCTTTTCACGGTAATACTCCTCATATCGCGGCATGTTTTCTCATTCCCGGTATCCCGATTGCCGCCGTGATATCCTGCCATACTATGAGAATCGGCCTTTTTATCCATCAATATTATTATAACATTTTCCGGTGTCTATGGCTACAATCGGGAGGCGTGAAAAAAAAATCCAGCAGATTGATTTAATGATTGTAATGATGTAAACTCCATCCATGTTTGTAGCAGTTTCCTGTGATTTTTCAAACGAAGATCATAGAGATCATGTTTCCGATCTGCTCATACAATATGGATTCAAACAGGTGATGGAAGGCCTTTTTGAATCAACGACGATTCCGGAATCTCATCTGGCGAGACTCAAGAAAGATATTGATTCTGAAACGGATTCGTATGATATTATCCGTATATATCAATACCCTTTTGAAGATACCCTTGTCATTTCCGCCCTTGAAAGAAAAAAATGGCGCAAGATGAGAATCGTGGTATAGACCGGATGACGAAGCTTAACGTATCGGTCGAACCGTGCATTGAATGTTACATCCGCAAAGGGTCGTCTTGTATCGTCCGGAACGGGTATGCCCGGTATCATACCTTAAAGGGATGATTTTTATTATTTTTACTATATCGGGATTTTAGGATAGGGTGTCTTCGTCGTAAGGATGACCATTAATTTTAAGGAGGAAAAGAATGCTTTCCGAACTGCAACAGAAAATAGATAGCCTTCACCACGATATCGAGGAAGCCTGGAGGTATCTTTGACTTCGATGAGTTGAGAGAAGAAGTCAAAAAACTCGAAGAGGAAACGACCAATCCGGATCTATGGCAGGACCGGGAACGGGCGGAAGTGATACTGTCAAAACTCAAAAAGAAAAAAACCAGGCTTCAGCGTTGGGAGAGTGTGAGAAACGAATTCCAGTCACTCAGGGAATTGTATGAACTTGCCTGCGACGAACAGGACGAGTCGCTGGAAAAGGAGATAAGCCATGCGCTCAATCGTATCGACAAAGAATATAAATCCGCCCGTATTTTCGAATTCTTGAGCGATAAACATGACGATGCATCGACCTTTCTCACGATTCATTCGGGTGCCGGCGGTACCGAAGCGTGTGACTGGGTGAGTATGCTTTTTCGGATGTATATCCGGTGGGCCGAACGCCACGGCTATAAAACGGAGATTATCGATATACTGGAAGCGGAAGGCGGAATTAAGAGTGTCCTCCTCGAGGTAAGCGGCGAATACGCCCATGGATATCTTAAAACCGAAACCGGCATTCACCGTCTTGTAAGGATTTCCCCCTTTGATTCGAATAAACGGCGCCACACCTCATTCGCGTCCGTCTTCACCACCCCCGTCATCGATGATGATATCGAGGTCGATATACGGGCGGAAGACCTCAGAATCGATACCTATCGTGCTGCCGGTGCGGGAGGACAGCACGTCAACAAGACCGATTCAGCCGTCCGGATCACCCATATCCCGACGGGAATCGTCGCCCAGTGCCAGAACGAGAGAAGCCAGCACAAGAACAAATCGATGGCGTTAAAGGTACTGAAATCGAGGCTTTACGAACATTATATGGAAGAAAGGGAAAAAGAAAGGGCCGAGAAGGAACAACAAAAAAAGGATATTGCCTGGGGAAATCAGATACGTTCGTATGTTTTTCAACCCTATACCCTTGTCAAGGATCACCGCACGAAGCATGAAACAGGAAACATACAGGCGGTGATGGATGGGGAGATTGACGATTTTATCGAGGAATATCTCAAATTTATGGTCAGCGGGCAGAAGGTGTAGGCCGTGGGGCGTGACCGGTTTTTTTCTTTTCAGGCGGCAATTCACAGTTGAAGAAATCGGGGTTATATATTATGCTAATACCGATGTTGTGTAAACGGACGACGATTGCGACCTCTCTGTTTGTTTTTATAAACGCCGCCTTTCTTTTGCAGGGAGAAACCTCACTCGAAAATTCAGAATTGTATCTGCCGGAGAATACCGGCTATACCGTTGGTTTTTGTATGTTCTCCGATCTCGATCTCTCACCGGAAAATATTCATCTTAAACAAAGCATCCCGATGCTCCTCAAAGAAGACCTCGAGTCACTCGAAAAGCATGTTGTCAGTGTCCTGCAGGAAAAGGCGTATCAAAAAAATATTCTCCTCGACCGAATCCGCACACTCAACAGGCAACTCATCGATCTGCAAAAAACAAAAGACGCGATTCTGTTCGAAAACGTCATGGAATCGAAAAAAAAGGCCGCATTGGAAGAAACAGAGAAAAAAATCGGGGATATCATCAAAAAAATCGGGGAAATAAAAGAGACCGATCCGGCCGGGATTACAATACCCGAGGAGCTTCGCATTCAGATAAAATCGGGAGAAGGCGCGGGACTTCTCCTCGATCCGCCTTCATATTCGGCATTACAATATACGAAAACGCACGGTATTGATTTTCTTGTTTATGGACATGTCGAAGAGATTTTCGGGTATCTTTTTATTTCCATTTCGGCCTTTGACCGGCTTCTGGAAGAAAAGGTCTTTGATTACGATATCACCCTTTCACCCGAAGAGGTATATCCCGCCCTTGACGATATAAAAAGGGAGCTGTCACTCCTTATTTTGGGCAGGGAATGGGCCGGTCTCGTCGTCATTCCCGATCCACCGACGGGTTTCGTTTATGTGAACGATGAGTTTGCAGGAATAGGAAAAACGGAAGTCAATTATCTAAAGCCCGGTAAAGCAGAAGTCAGAGTAACGCACCAGGATTATTTCGAGGAGAAAAAAGAGGTAAATCTTGTTGCTTTCGAAGAGAGCGAATGCGTAGTATCGCTTACCAGAATAGCGTCGGGCAACGTATTTATCGATTCTATTCCCGAAGGGGCGAATGTGTATGTCAATTCGGTATGGCGTGGGATAACCCCGCTTGCAGTCGAACGTTCGTTACATCTGTTGCGGATCGTGATTAAAAAAGACGATTTTGACGAAATTTCATTTCATATCGGGGAAAGCGGAGAGGCTTCGATCAATGTCGAGCTGACCAAAAGCGAGATAAGCGGCGAGCGGCGGCAGGAATTAAAAAGGGATAAATTTTATACCGCCCTCGGATATTTCTTCGTTTCCATTCCGTTCCCGGTGTTTTTTAAAGGTCTGGCGGATGATTACGGGGATATACGCGATTATCGTGCTTCGTCGGGTACCGACGAATACAAAAGGGCAAGCATTATGCAGGATGCCTTTTTGATATCCCATTATGGAACCCTTGTCGTCACCGGGGCGCTTTTTATCAATCTTTTCGTCAACCTGATCGATTATATCGGTGCTGCGGACAGGCCGATAGGATGAGGAAACCGGCATGCTAAAGAAAATGAGTCTTGCAGAAAAAATAAAAAAGGCCCTCGGTATCGGGAAAGACTTTGATGCGCTTTGTGAGGATCTCGAAGAGGTTCTGATATCAGGCGACATCGGTCCGCGGGTCGCAATGGAGGTGATCGACCGGCTCAGGGAAAAAGTGAAAAAGGAAAAACTGAAATCGGTTCCGGAGCAGCGGGAGGCCCTCCGGGATATTATCGCCTCATATATCAAGGTCTATTCACTGGTTCCGGAGAAAAACAGACTCAATTTTTATTTGGTGCTTGGTGTCAACGGGGTGGGAAAAACGACCACCATCGCAAAAATGACGGATTATTACCGGAAACACCATAATATCGGGGGGATCCTGTTGAGCGCAGGGGACACTTTCCGGGCAGCGGCAATCGAGCAGCTTTCCCTTCATGCGGAGAGACTCAATGTGAAGGTTGTCGGTCAGGAAAAGGGCGCCGATCCCGGTGCCGTTATTTTCGATACGATCACACACGCGCATGCAAGCGGCAGTGAACTCGTCCTGGCGGATACCGCGGGGAGAATGCATAACAAAGCGTCGCTGGTCAGGGAACTCCAGAAAATCGACAAGATAATTCGCGGGAAAATCGCAAACGGCTATTATAGAAAAGTGCTTGTTCTCGATGCGACAACGGGACAAAATGCGTATAATCAGGCGGAGACATTCAATGAGGCCATCGGTATCGATACGATTGTTCTCGCAAAATACGACTCGACGGCGAAAGGCGGTATCGTTCTTTCAATCTCTCATACGCTCGGTATTCCGTTCTCGTTTATGGGGACCGGAGAAAAACTCGATGATTTTATCCCGTTCGACAAACGGGTGTATCTCGATTCACTGATAGGAGAAAGTGCACGGTGAGGAAACATCTCGCGCTTCCATTCTGGCTCGCGATATTTCTTTTTACTTTTTGCCGAAACGCCTTCCCCGCAGAAATTCGCTTTTTCCGCTCGAATGATATCGGGATGAAATTTGAAGAAATAGATGAACGGAATATTTCCGGGTTCTCCTATATTCTTGAAGTTGAGAAGTCGGGTGAAACGGAAACACGTCGTCTTTTTTCCGGGGAAAAAGAGGTCAAGCGGTGGGAACTTGCCTTTTACAACAATATGAACATCAGGGAAGAAAGAACATTCATCGATAACAAGACCGACACGATAAAACTCTTTGACAGAAAAGGCCGGCCGACGGAGGAACAGGTCTTCTCTGATGCATCAATGGTTCAAAAAACGCGCTACTTCTATTCCGAAGGCCAGACCATGAACCGTTCGGAGACGTATGATCCGGAAGGCGGCCTTCTGTATCATGAAGAATATGAGTATTCGGAAAAGGGAAAATTGCGGAATGTCAGGCGTACCCGGAAAGACGGAAACACCGATGTATCTTCATACATCTACGGTGAGGGGCGTCTTGTTTCCGAGGTGTTCGAAAGCGGCAATGAAATTAAAATCGTGTGGTTCAATTCGTCGGGGATGATTAATAGAAGCGAGGTGTGGCGGGATGATAAGCTGATCAGGAAAAAAATCCTGACCTATAGCGGCACAGAGGGGATTCTGACTGAAACGCAGGAAGAGGACCTTCTTGAAGGACTGAGTTATACTATTTTTTTCAATAAGGAGGGAAAAATGAGGAAACAGGTCGTGAAAAAAAAAGATAAAGTTGTTGAGGAGCTTATCTATTCCTATGATAATGAAGGACGCCAGAGTAAAACCGAGAGAAAGAGTGGTAACGGCCTCGAGGAGTGGATTTTTTCTTATAACACGAAGAATGAACTTGTCAGGGAAGAATATTATAGAAAAGGTGTTATCGAAAAACAAACGATTTATTCGGATGAAGTATCCTATGTGGAGGAATTGTTCAGAAAGGGTGAATTGGCGATACGGATCCATTACGATGACGGAGAAAAAGTGAAGGAAGAGTTTATTGACGGAGGTAAGGTTATTCGGGAGCGGACCTTTATTGACGATAAATGAATATTCGTTTTATACTGTTTGTCGCCTTCAGGTATTTCAAGGAAAAGAGAAAAAGTAAACGAACTGCTTCTTCCGTCCTCTCGAGCACCGGCATTGCGGTCGGCGTCATGACATTGACGGCGGTGATCGGTGTGATGAACGGATTTCAGTTGAGTTTTATCGAACCGTTAATCAACATCGGCTCATTTCATATACAGATCTCGGGCGGACCGGTCATGGACGAAAGGAAAACGGAGATGATTCGCGATATCGACCAGGTGGAAGCGTTGATCCCCTTTTCTGAACACCAGGCATTGATCGAAGGGAACGCGGCATGCATTCTGAGAGGAATTCCCGCGAACATAAATGAAATCGATCCTTCTTTTCAGGAGAGTTTCGATACCGATTTTAATCTGATACCGGGTGAAACCAGTATCGGGGAACCGGACACGATACTCCTCGGCTATTTGCTCGCCTCACATCTCGGTGTTCACCCGGGCGATTCGGTTTCAATAACGACCTTTCCCGGTAATTGGTCGTCGAAAAAGAATGTGACCGGAACCTTTCAAACGTGGTATCATGAAATCGACAGAAATTGGGCGTTTATTTCTCTCGAGACCGCTTCCGGTATCGTCGAAGGCGGAAAAGATCCTTCGCTGATCTATGGGGTCAAACTGAAAAACAGATTCGGCGATCGAGAAGCGGTCATGAGAATAAAAAAGATTCTGGAAGGTACTCCGTACGTTGTCCGCTCATGGCGGGAGTTCAACAAGACCTTTTTCAACGCCCTCCTGATGGAAAAAATCCTCATGATGCTGCTTATCGGTCTCATATTTATCGTTGTGGGTTTCAATATTTTTCATTCACTCAAACGCTCCGTATTCGAACGAAAGGAGGAGATCGCCGTTTTCAAGGCACTCGGGGCTTCACCGGGGGGGGTGAGAAATATATTTATTTTTGAAGGATTTCTTATCGGTATATCAGGATGTCTGGTCGGGGTGATTCTGGGCCTTGTGGTCACCCATAATATCAATGAGCTTTTTCGATTGACCGAGTTCCTCATCAATGATATCGTCTTTGCGAATCTCGAAAAATTGCTTTCATTTTTCCTTCCCGACCTCAGATTTCAACGTGTTTCAATCTTTTCGCCTGACGTATTTTATATTAAACAGGTCCCGGTACGGGTTTTATTACCCGAAACCCTTTTTATTTGTTTTTTTTCCATGTTGAGTTCGACGGCCGCCGCATGGTTTGCATCCGGGAAGGTCGTCTCAATCAAGCCGGCCGAGATTTTGAGATATGAATAGAGTGCCGAAAAAGGGTGGTGTATGGACGTACTTGTCATTGATTCAATAAAAAAGATCTATCGGATTGGAAGAGAGACAATCGAGGTATTAAAAAAGATCGATCTCACCGTCTCCCCCGGAACGACAATCCTCATTACCGGGGAAAGCGGGTCGGGGAAAAGTACCCTTCTCAATCTCGTCGGCGGTATCGATACCCCCACCGCAGGTCGGATCGTTGTGGGTGGGATTGATATTACCGCCCTTACCGAAGAAGAGATTACCACCTTCAGGCAGCGGACGATAGGGTTTATCTTCCAGTTTCATTTTCTTCTCAAAGATTTCAATGCGCTTGAAAATGTGATGATGCCCGCTTTTATCACGGGTATACCGCTAAGCAAAGCAAAGGAGCGGGCTGAAATGCTTCTTGATGAAGTGGGGTTATGGAACAGAAAGGATCATTATCTTGTCGAGCTTTCAGGCGGGGAACGGCAGCGCGTAGCCGTCGCACGGGCGCTGATGAACGATCCTCCCATTATCATCGCCGACGAGCCTACCGGCAACCTGGATGAAAAAAACTCGTCGATCGTCCGGAATATCCTTTTTGAACTTGTCGAGCGGTATCAAAAATCGATGCTGCTCGCAACACATGATATTGCCATGAAGGGTCGAGGCAATAGGCATTATGCGATAGAACACGGGGTTCTGGTCGAACGATGAAACTTCCGCTTTTTTTATTTCTCGGTCTGAGGGGATCGATACAACAGGGCAGAACAAGGAAAATACCGCAGCAGTTGCGCGGTGCGATTTTGGGGATCGGTTTGAGCATCATTCCGCTTCTTGTCGTTATTGTCATGACGAACGGTATGATTGAAGGGATCACGCGGCGGCTTATCGAAATTACCACCTGTCATCTGCAACTGTCCGTCAGAAACGCCTCGGAGGAGAGGCTCGCCGCTATCGCCGAAGAGATTCGGCATATTGACGGGGTATCGGTCGCTTTTATCGAACGAAGCGGATTTGCCCTGGTCCGGTCCAAAGACGACATCGGCGGGGTCACCCTGAGGGCGATACCGGAAACACTGTACTCAGATGATGCCGGCTTGCGGGAATATCTCGATGTCACTGAAGGCAGATTCGACCTG
Organism: Spirochaetales bacterium; assembly: GCA_016930085.1. NCBI lineage: Bacteria > Pseudomonadati > Spirochaetota > Spirochaetia > Spirochaetales > Spirochaetales bacterium. Next base: position 13,434 of record JAFGHO010000069.1, on the reverse strand, counting down.
GGGCCGGTTCCTTGTATTATTAACGAAGACATCGTGCGGCGGCGTGTGTTCAAAGGCATCGATCCGGAAAAACAGCGGTTATTTCTTTCCGCCTACCGGTTCGATGATGCTCGGGGAGTATACGTTCTCAAAGAGGAGACGGATGGCCCGATACCGGAGAAACTCGCACGGCTGTTCTCCGCTTTGAGGTTTTATCCGATTCTCCTCGCACAGAGTCTGGCGGACACCCTTCACGTGAGCGTGGGGGACCAGGTCTTCGTTCTCTCTCATACGGATTTCCACTCAAACATTGTGATCAAATCGACACGGTGCATCGTCGCCGGTCTCGTTACCACAGGATATCAGGATATCGATAAAGTCCTCGCCTATGTTTCCGAAAGCGCCGGGAAACTTATATTCGGCGAAATGCAGTCGGAACAATACATCGGGATCAAGGTGGACGATCCTTTTTCCGGTTTGAACAGGATCATGGAGGATATAGACACTATTATATCAAATAATAAAATGTCCTTTTCCACGATAAGGTCCTGGTATCAAATGCAGGAGAATCAATACCGGTCTTTTTCTATTACAAAGGCGCTTCTGGTTTTTATCATGATTCTCATCATTCTGGTCGCTTCGGTGAATGTTTATTCGTCGATTGTCATGATCGTGATGGAGAAAACCCAGGAAATCGCGATTTTGAAAAGTATGGGCGTTTCGCCAAGGACGATTACCTTTTCTTTTCTCGCCGTCGGTACGTTGACGGGTTGTATCGGCACGATCGTCGGGTTGGCCGTCGGACTCCTCATCGCGCTCAACATCAATGAAGTGATCGGGGGTATTGAATGGATCGTCAACCGGTTTCTCGCTATATATCATATCATCATTTCCCCGTTTGTTTCGATCGATACTGCCGAAGCCTTTGTGATTTTTAACACCGATTTTTATCTGGAAAGAATACCGATCAATATTTCCATTATCGAGATATTTGCCGTCTGTTTTGTAACGTTATTGCTTTCCACGCTCGCCGCTTACCGGCCCGCCAGAGAGGCAGGCAGGATCAAACCGCTCGAAGTCATACGAAGGTATTGAAAGGAATATACCGGTTGCAGGCAGCGTTTTTACGCTTCTTCCGATCATTTTTATTGTGACGCCCTCATGTGACGTTTTTCGGGCTAAAATAACCAAAAAAGATATATTATGTATTTTTTTTTTTATTCTATTTCATCTTCCGCTCAAATATGGTATACTATTATATAAAATGTAAGGTATTCCGGGGCTTGTTTGAAGACGGATAATCCCCGGTGACAACAATATATCGATAAAGGAAAGTATCTATTTTATGAAATGTGAAATATGTAATAAAAACAGGGCAACGATTCAGATACATTTTGTTACCGACAACAATAAACGGCATTTCGCAATCTGTGAATCCTGTGCCCTCGTGACCGGGATTATGGGAAAAAAGGGCGATGAGAAAGAAATAAGTATTTCCAACCTTTTAAGCGGCGTTTTTGAGGCGGCGTTGAAAAAGAGTTTTTTCAAGGAAAAGCGTTGTCCCGTTTGCGGGAAGGGACTCGGTGAAATTCTAAAAGACCAGAAATGCGGGTGCAGCTCCTGTTATTCGGTATATCAAAAGGAAATACGAAGAAAATTAAAACAGTGTTACGGGCATACCCGCCATCACGGGAAATACCCGGAACGGCTTCTATTAATGAAACGGTATCTGTTCGACATCAGGGAGCTCAAGGAAAAATTAAAAATCGCGGTACGCAACGAGGATTATGAGAAGGCGGCTGAATTGAGGGACCGTATAATGAGTTTTCAGGATACAGGGCGGGAATGAAAATGAGTGAGTTCAATGAAATAATGACAAAAGCCGGATGGTTTTATCAAGGGGGACCGGAGAATGATGTTGTCCTCTCGACGCGTGTACGGATTGCCAGAAATTTGAATGATTATCCTTTCCCGGGGGCGCTCTCTCAAAAAGAAGAAAAAACGGTACATACGAAAATTATCACCGCATTCGGGAAGTTGCCGGAAAGCTCGAATTTTACGATATTATATCTTGATGAGTTGAAACCTGTTGAAAAGAAAGTATTGCTTGAGCGATGCATTATCACGCGGAACTATTGCGAAACGGGAAACAGGATTGTCGCCCTGTGTAATGACGGTGAAGTAAGCGGTATGATCTGTGAGGAAGATCATCTGAGATTATCATGTATCAAGGGGGGGCTTGTCCTCGATGAGGCTTTTAACCGGATCAATGAAATTGACGGACTGCTCGAGAACCATTTGCAGTACGCGGTCAATATCGAATGGGGGTATCTGACGGCCGGTTTCAGTAACCTCGGAACGGGGATGCGGGTGTCCGTGCTGATTCATCTTCCCGCCCTGGAACTCGCCTCATTGCTTGACGAAACACTCAATCTGATTGTGAAAAAGGGTTTTTGCGTGAAATCATTCGGCGATTTATGGAATCATTCTCCCGGGACGATTTTTCAGATTTCGAACAGGTTTTCTATCGGATATAAGGAAGAGGAGATAATCAATTATATCAATGAGTTGCTCGTTCCATTAATCAGTCTGGAAAGAAAAACCAGGGAAGCCCTGTATATGAACAAAAAGAGGGAGATTGGCGTCAAGGTGAAAAAAGCCCTCGCGATACTCAGATATTGCAGGATGATACCTCTCAAGGAGGCAATAGAAGCCCTTTCCCTCATTCGAATGGGAATATGTATGGATCTTGTCGACGAGGTGACGCTCGAGGCAGTGACCGCACTTTTTTTTCTGATACAGGAATCGCATATTGAAAAGATGAGTAATGTGGGGATCAATGGAAATGCGGAGATTTCCGATACTTTAAGAGCCAATATCATTCGTGATATTTTATAGGGAGAATGATCATGGTGTTCATGATGTTGCCGGCCGCCAGGATTAACGGACCGGTAGAAGGAGCAGCGATAGAGGGGGGAATATGTTTAAGTTCAAAGGTCTGACCCAGCGGGCCCAGCGGGTGCTGACACTCCTTGCACCCGAAGAAGCGAAAAAAGTGAATTCCGAAAGAATTCAACCGGAACATATCGTTCTTGCACTGTTGAGGGACGGTGAAGGTGTTGCGGTTAAGGCACTGAAACGGATCAATGTCAATATCGCGGAGATGATTTTTGATATCGAGCAGAAAATACCGAAAGGTGAACATTCGACGGTCGTTACCGGCGAATTAAAACCGTCAAACCGGCTGAGACACGTTCTTGAGGATTCTTCGGAAGAAGCGCATAACCTCGGCCATGAATATATCGGCACTGAACATCTTCTTTTAGCCGCGGCAAAAGAACCGGGAAGCCTGACGAATAAGTATCTCACACAAAAACGTATAACGATAAATAATCTCAGGGAAGCGATATTCCAGATAAACGGTCCGGGCGGTGTTAGAAATTTCAGCACATACAAGAAAAAACCCCAAAGCACAATGGCCAGGAAAACGACACCGACGCTGAACGAATTTTCCCGTGATCTCACCTCCCTCGCGAGGGAAGGCGCGCTCGATCCGGTTATCGGCAGGGAAAAGGAAATCCAGCGTGTGATACAGATTCTCGCGCGAAGAACAAAGAACAATCCCGTCCTTATCGGTGAACCGGGCGTCGGGAAAACGGCGATCGTCGAAGGCCTCGCTCAGAGAATTATCGAAGGAACGGCTCCGGAAGTCCTCTTCGACAAGCGAGTCGTTGTGCTTGATCTGGCGTCGCTTGTCGCCGGGACAAAGTACCGGGGGGAGTTCGAAGAAAGACTCAAACGTGTCATGCGGGAGATTGTGACGGCAAGCAATGTCATTCTCTTTATCGATGAATTGCATACGATTATCGGCGCAGGAGGGGCGGAAGGGGCGATCGATGCCTCGAATATGCTCAAACCCGCCTTGTCGCGGGGAGAACTTCAGTGTATCGGTGCAACAACACTCAACGAGTATAAAAAATATATCGAACGGGATGCGGCGCTCGAACGGAGATTCCAGTCGATTTATGTCGACGAACCATCTGTTGAAGAAACGATAGAGATTCTGACCGGTATTAAGAACCGCTACGAAGAACACCACCATGTCACCTATACATATGACGCTCTTGAAGCCTCTTCGATTCTTTCTCACCGTTACATTACCGAACGATTCCTCCCGGATAAGGCGATCGACCTTATCGATGAGGCCGGTTCGCAGAAACGGATCAACAACAGCGTCAAACCCAAGAAAATCGCGGATCTCGAACAGGAGGTTCAGCGGCTTGTTACAGAAAAAACACGTCTCGTGAATAATCAGAAATACGAGGAGGCCGCTGCCATCAGGGACAGGGTAAAACAAAAACGGGAAGAACTGGAGCAACTCAAGGAGGAATGGGAGAATACCCTCAAAAATGAGGAAAATATCGTGGATGTCGAGGATATCCAGCGGATCATATCCGGCATGACGGGAATTCCCCTTATCCGAATCGCGCAGAGTGAGTCCGAAAAGCTTCTCCAGATCGAAGAGGAGCTTCATCAATCCATCGTGGGCCAGGATGAAGCGATCAAGGTGATCGCCTCGGCGATACGGCGGTCCCGGACGGGACTCAGTTCACCGAAACGGCCACGGGGTTCCTTTATCTTTTTGGGCCCGACCGGGGTCGGAAAGACATATCTGGCAAAACAACTCGCTGGATTTCTCTTCGGCAACGAAGATGCGTTGATCAGACTCGATATGTCGGATTTCATGGAAAAACACAATGTATCACGTCTTGTCGGCGCCCCGCCCGGCTATATCGGATACGAAGAGGGCGGACTTCTGACCGAAAAAATCCGGCGCAGACCCTACAGCGTCATTCTCCTCGATGAGATCGAAAAGGCACACCGTGATGTGTTCAATCTTCTGCTGCAGGTACTCGAAGAGGGGCAGCTTCAGGACAATCTCGGACACACGGTGTCCTTTCGGAATACGGTCCTGATCATGACCTCGAATGTCGGGACGCGTGAAATCAACAAGGATACCTTTCTCGGATTTCATGCCGACGGTAAAAGCGGTATCATGGGCTTTAATGAAATGAAAACATCCGCCATGAGTGAACTCCGCAAGATATTCAATCCGGAGTTTCTCAACAGGGTGGATGAAACCGTTGTGTTCCATGCCCTGAGCAAGGATCATATTTCCAAGATACTCGATCTTCTCATCGGAGAACTCGAGGAACGGCTTGCGCCGCAGGATATCGCGCTGCAGATCAAGAAGAAAGCGAAAGAGTTTATCATAGCCGTCGGCTTTGACGAAAAATACGGAGCCCGCCCATTGCGGCGAACGATACAGAAATATATTGAAGACCCCCTCTCGGTTGAAATGCTCAAAGGAAGATTCCAAAGCGGCAGTACCATTATTATCGATATAAAAAACGATAAGATCGTATTTCGGGCAAAAAAGAAGCTTATGCAAAGCGACAGTATGGAAGAACTCGAGAAGATATCGAGTTAGCGGCAAGGTGGAGGTAATATACGGCCTCTTATAAATTAATGAGAAAGAACCCGGCCCATTGAAAAAAAAGAAAGAAGAGCTATCATTGTAAAGGGATCAAGATACGCCGAATGAAAGGGGTTTTGTGAATGAAACGATTTCCGCTTGTTCTGACCGTTTTTATGCTTACCGGATCGCTTTTTGCCGGGTCCCCCCTGCAGCTTGCGGCCGGTATCAAAACCGGATACGTCCTTTCAGTATCCGGAAGCAAATACGAAATAATGGGAACAACCTATGAATCGTTACAGCTGCTTCACGATATTGTCGCGGGAGCCTATTTCGATGCCGAATTCGTGAGGATCGATATCGACTGGTCGATGATGCTCGCGGGCGGCTGGTTCATGGACGGCGATGAGATCGATCCCTATACCGATAATTTTATCTCCTTTATCAACGCGACACTCCTCCTGAAATATCCGATCAGCCTGGGCGGAGTCAAACTGTGGCCTGCGTTCGGGGCCAGATACGCCTTCTGTATCGGCTATACGCTGGACGGTGACAATTACCTCGAATCCGACGACACACAGTTGAACGATATCTATATGTGCGGCGGATTGGGGCTCGACATTCCCGCCGGGCCTCTCGCTATCACTCCGTTCGTTCTTTTTCATTACAATATCACGCCGAACCCGGAGAAAGACATCGCGATACCGGGGATGACGATAAGCTGGTTCGATATCGAAGCCGGAATCGGTGTCGCTTTTTTATTCTGAATATTCGGTGAATACGGCTTGAGCGTCGCCGCTTTGATTTCATAGAAGCGATTAGCCGCCCGCGAAGCGCTTGTTCCGCAAAAAGCGTTATTTATCCGGTTATTAAAATAAGCATATTTCGATTATTGAAGGGCCTGCCGCTGCTACTGACCACCTTTTTATTCGATGATTCTCGATTGGATTATTTTGTCGAAATTGATTCGCATGGCAAGATATGCCTTGAATGCATAGGGGATTGTATCCATACCGAGCATTTCTTCCTGGCCGAAGGAGTAAAGGGTATTGTCGATGTAGAGTGAATAAAAGAGGGCTGGGTTTGCGTATACATCGATACCGATACCAAAGAGAATGGTGTGAAGATCGTTGGTGACGACATCAGGGGCCATGATGTATGATTTCGAGTAGTGCTGGTAGGAAAAAACAAGATGGAGATGGTACGGAACATTTTTCTTGAATATGGTTGTTTTCAGCGAATAGTCGGTTAATTCATCGACGAGTTCGTATGTGGTGCCGGATTCCGTTTCACGCTCGGTAAATTTTTTGGATAACATCGAAAGGGTACAGATCGCATTCGGCACAAAAAACCCGAAACTCATATCCGTTCTTTCCTGAAAATAATCATTGTCATGCGTGAGGTGGACATCTAGTGTTTTGTCGACACGGAGATCTGCAAATAGAATACCGGGAAACTCGATTCTGACGATGGACGAAATCCCCGGTTCGATGTATGGAAAAACGTTTGAATTTAAAAAGCCGAAAAATGGTCCGACACCCATAACGAATATGCTTTCGGTATAATAGAAATGTGTGTATGATATATTTTTAAGGATGGCATCCGAATAAACCCCTGTCTGGAATTTAAAATTGTCCGAAAACTGATGTGTATAGGTCAGTGAAATTCCTTTATCCCAGTAAAAAAAATTGGGTAATTCCATTTGATCCAGAAATTCGCTGTTGGTCACCTGGTAATCGGGAATATTCAGACTACCTATTCTGTATTCTATACCGAGTTCATTTGAGACGAGCGGAAAAGAGGCAAAGAAAAAAACGACAATTACAATTATGGATGACAGCAGCCGCTTATTCATGGTTAATACTCCGTCCTGCAAAGAATAGAAAAAGCACCGATTACCTGTTTTCGATCCCGGATGCATTGATCGTATCGCATGTATATCCTCGCTTATTTATTATATCCTCTTCATGATTGTTTCACAACCACTCATAAGGATGATCTTCTGCGAAATACCGCATAAACCTTATCCGTCTGAGATATACCGGTTATCATTGCCGTTCAATCCCGGCCTGAAATACCGTGGATTGACGGCCCCTATTTACTATATTACTACGAATTTAAAAAAAATCAATGGATATCTTCCGGCACAGGTTAAAAATGAAATGAGATTGCTTATAAATTAATAACCGGATATGATAAGGATTTATAAGGTTATGGTATATCCGCTATCGGCCGGCCATTAGTCGGAAATTCGCCTGAATATATAGCGGGCAATAATTATTTTCTCGATTTCGGTAAGCGAGATAAAGCGGATAATGATGACATCTCTTCGCTTTTCGACAATATTGCCCTGAATCGTCATTTCCCTGAAATCAAGGTTGAGATGAAGATCGATAATGCGGGCGCCTTTTTTGAGGGGTAAAGGCGGAACGGACTTTAGCAATGCAATTGCTATACCTTCCATACTGAGATTAATGATTTTCCCGTAGAGAAGCCCCGGGTATTCTTTCAATCTGAAATCGGTACGGAGAAGCTCATCCGAAGCCGGAATAACCCGTAAATAATTTCTCTTTTCGTCTCCTTTGAAAATAATTTTCGAAAGTATTGATTTCAGCTGAATGAAGGTGTTTTCTTCATGAAACGGTTTGGAAATATAGCCGATGATTCCAGGACAGACAATGTTCTCCTTCAGATACTCGCCGGACGATGCGGAGTGGAGGATAGTCCTAAAAACTCCCGTTGTGCGAATGTGTCCTATTTCCGATATAAAGTGAACACCCTTCGCTTCATTGTCGTCGACATCGATAATTCCCGTATCGATTTCCGGATGCGACCGGCAGACATCCAGTGCGGTTTCGGCATCGGATGCGGGGATTCCTCTGACACCGCAGGAGAGGAGCATATAGCAAAGTGTGTTGGCGATGCCGGGATTGACATCCAATACGATCATCTTCAAGCGGAAACCCCCATCGTTTTTGTAACCGGTTTCAGGACTCAAACCACGTCATGATGTATCGTTATTGAACATGGCCGGAAAAGCGGGACCGTGTCCGGTCCATCAGAACAGGCTGTTTTCTCTCTTTTCCGGATTTTTTTTTAAGAAATGATGTCACATCCTCCGGCTAATCAAAATTTTAAATAAAAAGTTATATTTGTCAATCTTGTAAAGATTATCTATTGACTTTCAGTCGGGAATTGATAAAAATATTATTAATGAGTGACTATCTGGATCCCACGAATAAAGAACTGCTTAAAGATTTTTTTGATGAAGCAGAACTTCAGGTAGAATTGCTTGAACAGAATATTCTTCTTCTTGAGAACGATCCCTCAAACAGGGATGCGATCGATGAAATATTTCGGGCGGCCCATACACTGAAAGGCGGGTCCGCGACAGTCGAGATGCAGGAAATCACCCAATTGACACATCTGATTGAAAACGTACTGGATGAAATGAGAAGCGAAACGCTTAAAGCCGGCGAGTATGTGGTCGATATTCTTCTCAAATCAATAGACATTATCAAACAGATGTTACGGGAGCGGCTTGCAGGAAGAATATTTGAAGAGGATATTTCCGCGCTGGAAGATGAACTCAACGCGCTTCTGGGAGAGGGCGGGGAAAAAGATAAACAGAAAAAAAAGAAAGAAAAGAAAGCCCGCCCGAAAGAAAAAAAGAGCCATAAAGAACCTTCCTATCAGGAATCTGATTTGACCGAGTATGAACTGCTCGAACTCCGGCAGTCAACAGGTGAAGGGGAAACCCTTTATCAGATTACCGTTCAATTTGACAAAGATGCCGTTATGAATACGGTCGGCGGCATACAGGTTTATGCCGCTCTCAAGGAAATAGGGACGGTGATCAAAACGAATCCGGAGTTCGAACAACTTTACAGCGACAGATTTTTTCCGTATGTCGAGTACTACATTTCGACAAAAGCGGGGGCGAATCAACTCGAGTATATTTGCGATATGCCGGATATCATCAAATCGGTAAGAATCATTAAATTGAAAGAAACCGCTTCGACGGATGAGGAAATGAATGAATCCGGTGAGGGAAGTTTGACGGGGGGGGAAGAGAAGGCAAAAGCTTCTGAGGCAAAGACAAAATTATCCGATATAAGGAAAATCACAAAGTTCAGTTCGGTCCTCAGGGTGGAAAGCAACAGGATCGATGCGCTGATGAATCTTGTCAGCGAGGCGGTCATCACAAAAGCGACATTTAATCAGATCAGCAGCGATTACAATAATTTATTACTTGATCTGCAAGAGGCAACCGGAAGGATTAACGCGAGAATCAAGGAGTTTTTCAAATCATTACCCGAATATATGGAAGCATATAAATCAAACGGAAAAGACCTCAAAGCCGTTACGCGGGAGGTTATGAACAGATTCGACAACCTTCCTTCGGATTATATCGCCTTTGAATCTGCGCTGAAAAATACGATCGGACAATTTCACACGACCGCACAAAGCCTCGGCAGGATTACCAATGAACTTCAGGAAGGCGTCATGAAGATCAGAATGGTTCCCGTGGAACAGATTTTCTCACGGTTCCCACGGCTTGTCCGCGATCTTTCACGGGATTTGAACAAAAATGTAAAGTTGAAAACGGAAGGAGAAGAAACGGAACTCGATAAATCGGTTATCGAGGATCTTATCGATCCGCTTATTCATTGCGTCCGAAATTCCCTGGATCACGGTATCGAATCGGAACAGGAACGGATCAAGCAGGGGAAACCGCCGGAAGGTACTATCCTCCTTAAGGCAATGAATGAGGGGAATATGATTATCATCGAAATCTATGATGACGGACGGGGGATTGACGTCGATGATATACGAAAAAAAGCGGTAAAACTCGATCTCATTCATCCCGATAAACATCTTTCGGACATCGAGGCTTTTAATCTGATATTTCAACCGGGCTTTTCAACCGCGGAGAAAGTGACTGATGTTTCCGGCCGGGGGGTCGGTCTGGACGTGGTAAAGAAAAAAATCGAAAAACTCAATGGTAACGTGAGCGTATGGTCAAAAATCGGAGTGGGAACAAAGTTCACGATAAAACTACCGCTTACCCTGGCAATTATTCAGGGTTTGATGGTCCGCGTGGGAGGGGAAGTCTATGCAGTACCGATTACATCGGTCATCGAGAGTCATCGGATAAAACCGGAGGAGATAAAGCTTATTGATAATTATGAAGTGTTCAACCTCAGGGAAGAGGTGATATCGATCGTGAGACTGAACAGGATATTCAAGATTCAAACGGATGAAACCAAACCGCATTATTACCTTGTTCTTGTGGGTTCGGAAAATAACAAGGTCGGTCTTATGGTCGATTCCCTGATCGGTGAAGAGGATATTGTCATAAAACCGCTCAAGGACAAATACTCGAACTCGCCGGGAATTGCGGGCGCGACAATTCTGGGAGACGGAACAGTATCTCTTATTATCGATGTCAGCCAGCTTCTCGACCTTGACGTACAGATCGAAAAGACCAAACGGAAGGAACGTGAAGCGAAAATATTGTAGGCGTATGAGGATGATTGCATGAATTCAATGACCGAAGAACTAATGGAAAAAGAAAATGCTGAGCAGAAACGTAGAATAGATTTCAAGATGGTGACATTTTCACTGGCCGGCAGGGATTACGGTGTCGATATCATGAAGGTCAAAGAGATTTCAAAAATCAGCCGGTTTACCTATGTTCCGAATACATATCCTTTTGTGCGGGGCGTTCACAACCTCAGGGGGGAGATAATCTCGATTATCGATATGCGAACGATGTTCAACCTCGATATCAAGCAGGATAAAAATGAAAAGGGCAAAAGCGCGATTGAAAACGTCCTTATCCTGAAGTTGAAAGATTCTCTGCTTGGTGTCATCGTCGATTCGATAGACAAGGTTATCGGTATTGCATCGGAAATGATTAAACCCCCGCCCGCTCTTTTTACGGACATAAACATCAAGTACATAAGCGGTGTTATCGAGTATGAGGATAAGCTTTATATTATTTTGGACAGTGATCGTATTTTCAGCGGTGAAGATCACCGGATAGAGTATGAGACCTTCGAGGAAACCGAGCCTGTTTCGGAAAATATCGAAAAAGAAGTGGTAGTTCGGGAAAAAGAAGCACCGGAGTTCGGTTTTATCGTCGAAACACTCGCGACATTCAGACATTTTTATGTGACGGGATTGAATCTCGATTGGGTAAGCGAACGGTTTAAAGAGTGGAGTGCGCTCTGCAAGAGTAGCGGAAGGGAAGTGCAGCTGAGAAATGTCGAAGATGCCGATGAGTTCCTCAAGCCTTTTTTCTCGCCATATACGGGAAACCTCTGGCAGCGTGATTATATGGAGGTTTTTTCTTCACTTCTCCCGGAGAGACCGGGTGGTACGATCGCTGTATGGAATCCGGGCTGTGGAAAGGGATTGGAAACGTATTCACTTGCCTGTATTCTGCGTCATAAATACCCCGAGGCGCGGATCAAGGTGTGGGCAAACGATAACAGCCTCATTGAAATATCCACGGCGCCGAATATAGTGCTTGCTGATGAGGATATTCCGGATTATATTAAGGATGGTGGGTATATCGCAAAAACAGAGAAAGGATCGCGATTTACAAAAGAAATAGAAGATATAATTCTGTTCGAATATCATGACGTTTTGCACGAGAATGCGATTCCGCTGGTCGATATTATTGTCGCGCGTGATTTCCTCTCCTTTTTAAAGCCGGATAATCAGGAAAAAATCGTGGCGGAGTTTAAGGAATTGTTGAAAGCGGATGGTATGTTATGTTTGGGACAGAACGAACGTCTCGTATCTCCCGAGTGGAAAGCGATCGAAGAGAAAGTTCTCACCGTATATAATAAAACGGCGGAATGATGATTAGTTCGAGAAGTGAGGAGGAACGTGTTACATGAGAATTGAATATATCAATCCCTTTGTTGAGGCGACATTCAACGTGCTGAAAGAGGTGCTCGAGACTGAAATTACGCGGGGGGAATTATATTTGAAAGCGACATCACAACCGGTCCTTGGAGTTGCGACAATCGTCGGGCTTGCGGGAGATGTCGAAGGGCGTGTTCTCATCGATATGTCCGAGGAATCGGCACTGGCGATTGCATCCAGTATGAACGGCGAAAAACTGACTCAATTGAATGAACTTGTAAAAGCGACAATAGCGGAGCTTGCAAACATGATTGTGGCGCAGTCGGTAACGAAATTGTCCGAACTGGGATTCAAGTTCGAATTAACGCCCCCGACGGTATTTACCGGAGAAAGAATGGAGATCGCCAATTTTGAAGTAGAGGCGTTAATCGTTCCGATTGAAACGGGTTATGGAAAACTCGAAGTCAATGTTGCTTTGCGTGACAGGAGTTAGGAGGAAAGACTATGAAATCAAAAATAGAGTTTCCTAATATTAATGACAGAAAACCGGAAGGATTCAAGGAAGACGGAACACCTTTCAAAGTTCTTATTATAGACGACTCCATGTTCGTCACCAAACAGATAAGTCAAATTCTCACATCGGAAGGATTCGAGATCGTCGGGACCGCGAATGACGGGGCAAGCGGTGTTGAAAAGTACAAGGAGTTGTATCCAAATATCGATCTTGTGACGATGGATATTACCATGCCGAATATGGATGGTGTCACCTCTCTGGAAAAGATAATCGAGTTTGATAAAGAGGCAAAAGTGATCATGATAAGCGCGCTCGGCAAGCAGGATCTTGTAAAAAAGTCACTACTCGTCGGCGCAAAAAACTATATTGTCAAACCGCTTGATAGAAACAAAGTCCTGGAAAGGGTAATCACCACACTCAGAAAGCAATAAAAAAATCTTTTTTTTACTCAAGCATATTGCCAAACCGCCGGTATTCTGGTACTATTTTTCGATAATATATGGGCGGCTAGCTCAGTTTGGTTAGAGCACTAGCTCGACACGCTAGGGGTCACAAGTTCAAGTCTTGTGTCGCCCATATTTATTTT
>JAFGHO010000068.1 GCA_016930085.1 Spirochaetales bacterium | reverse complement strand
TCATATGACAGCATCTGTTTTGCATGAGTTTCATCTTATCATGACTGAACTAATGAGAGAAAAACTGCTCAACCTGACAATGTTCGGGCCGCGGCACTCGTTATCCGGAGTCATTGCCGGTATATTGTCCTGTATCGATCCTTTTATCATCAAGGAACACAGCTGGGGAAAACAGCGGATGAGTCGATACCGGGCGGTTTCGGATGATCCCGATGAAATCCGGGTCCACACGCATGTTTATTTCACCGGGGATGAGTACCGGAAGATAAAACTTTTGCATGCCGATTTGAATTGTTACAGTATCGCGCAGCTTGTCCGGTGGCTGCTTGAGGTGTTTTTGGCGATGGTTGAGAGATATGGGAAGAGGGTGCTCGAAGAATTCGAGAAACGATTCAAGCAATGGAGTAGTGAGGAGAGGAAATTACAGCAGTCCCCCCGCAGGAAAATACGACAATTGTATAGGATAATTCAGCATCTTCCGGGGCGAAACAGAATGATATCCGTATATACGAATCAATTTTCTCCATTCTGGATACTCAGGCTTTAAAAACACATCCTAAATCCACACCCGATTCCCACATATTAACACCGGAAGACCAGACAAAATAATCGTGCATGTCTACAAGTCGCATACACTCATGCACACAAAATGCCTGTCCATATTAACTTGTCACTCAGTGAATCAATCATTCAACTGGAACTAACAGGACGCCGAATACGTAACAAAGCGCGGTAAAAGATATAAAAATAAGGGAATCATCCCGTTTTCCGTCAATAAATTTCTTTAAAATCAAAGCGGCGGACATCTTTACCCCTTTATTAATAGTAGTGTGAAACGTATAATACAAAAGAATTACGGGGAGGGGAAAATCATCGTGCACAATATCCTGAAAAATACCTTCGGGTTTTCACGGTTTCGGCCCTTTCAGGAGGAAATCATCTCAGCCATTGTAAAAGGGAGGGATGTCTTTGCGGTCATGCCGACCGGCGGCGGAAAATCATTGTGTTATCAGCTTCCGGTAAAAATCATGAGCGGAACAGTGATTGTGATCAGTCCGCTTATCTCCCTGATGAAAGATCAGGTGGACGGCGCGCAGGCAAACGGGATAAAGGCCGCTTTCCTCAACAGCTCCCTTGACGCCGAAACATCGCGCCGGATCCTTTATGACCTTCGCGGCAACCGTCTCGAAATGCTCTATATCGCTCCGGAACGGTTTGCCGTCGATTATTTTTTCAACCTGTTGAAAACGATCTCCATCGCGTTTTTCGCGATCGATGAGGCCCACTGTATTTCCGAATGGGGGCATGATTTCAGGCCGGATTACCTCAATCTTTCCGGCATACGCCGTCATTTCAGGGATATACCGATCGCTGCATTCACCGCCACGGCGACGGTGAAGGTGCAGGAGGATGTGACGCAAAAGCTTGGTCTCGTCTCCCCGCACAGCGTTCGCGCCTCGTTTAACAGACCGAACCTCTTTTACCGTGTGGAACGAAAACAGCGGCTGGAAGAGCAAATTATGGCGTTTTTAGGGGATTATCCTCACGAGGCGGGCATAATTTACAGAACCACTCGAAAGGGGGTCGAAGCCCTCACGCACCAACTCCGGGCAAACAATATCAAGGCCGCGGCCTACCATGCGGGATTACCGGCCGAAGAACGGAAACGGAATCAGGACGCATTCAATAATGACGAGATTCGGGTCATCGTTGCCACGATCGCGTTCGGGATGGGAATCGACAAGTCGAATGTCCGCTTTATCGTTCATGCCGATCTTCCAAAAAATATCGAAGGGTATTACCAGGAGACCGGCCGCGCGGGGCGTGACGGGGAGCCGGCCCAATGCCTTCTTCTCTACGGAAACGGTGATATTCCGAAGCTGCGGTATTTCATCGACAAGATTCAGGATGAAACCGAACGGCATGCGGCGATGTCCAAACTGGACAACATGATCCGATATGCCGAACAGAGCCTTTGCCGGCGCAGGCAGCTTCTGGCTTATTTCGGTGAAAAGTACACGGAAGAAAATTGCGGAACCTGCGATATTTGCACGGACCGGCTCGACACAATCGATATTACCGTCGACGCGCAGATACTGATGTCTGCGATCGTCAGATCCGGGGAGCGTTTCGGATTGAGTCATATTATCGATATCGTACGGGGCGCGAATACGAAACGAATACGCTCGTATGCCCATCAGGAATTAAAGACCTACGGTGCCGGGAGGAACAAAAACAAGGATCACTGGCGTTTTATCGCGGGGGAGTTGTCTTCCCGCGGATATCTTTCCCGTGACGGTGAGGTGTATCCCGTTTTGACGCTGACGGAAAAGGGAAGGGAAATACTATTCAAAGGAGTCAACGTGTATGCGGTGGTCAAGGAAACCGATACAAAACGGAATCTTCCCGAAGAAAAAGACCGTTATGACGACCGGTTATTCGAAAGACTCAGGACTTTGCGAAAGCGGTGTGCGGACAGAGACGGCGTTCCACCCTTTGTCGTTTTTTCGGACAGAACACTGCACGAAATGGCGCGTTATTATCCACGGGACGCTTCGGGGATGCTTGCAATCACCGGGGTCGGAAAGAAAAAGATGGATGCTTACGGCGAGTTTTTTATCGATGAAATTTCATCATATCTGAGGAATCACGGCAATATCGAAATACCGGAAAAACCCGTCCCCGATAAGCGAAACGGTTCGTTATCCAAAAAAGGGAAAACCGTCGAAATCACCTATGAACTCTTTGCAACGGGCTTGTCTTTGGATGAAATAGCGGGTAAAAGGAATCTCGCACGGGCGACGGTCGTCGGTCATCTGGAGACCTGTCTTCTGGATGGTTATGAGATCGATATCAGCCGTCTGATAGCAGCGGAAAAGCTGAAAGCGATTGCCGCCTTCATCGAGCAATACGATATATGGCATCTCAGCCCGATCGTGGAGTATTTTAACGGGCAGATCGGTTATGAAGAAGCGCGATTTGTCCGTGCATGGTTACAAAAAGGGAAACGGAAGGGTTGTGTTCCTGTCGGCGGGAAAGCTGCGGGTTCATGAACAGGGGAACGGAATTGATATAAATTTTGTTACATACTGGTTTCCAGAAAAAGAGAGGTTCGTATGAAATACAAATGTAAAGCAATAGACATTGTGATACTGGTTTTTGTTGCCGTATATGCCCTTTTTTTTACCGGATTTTTTTATCCCGATACAATTGTCGCATCGCGCCATCTCCTTCTCTGGATCGTGAGGATTCTTTTCCTGATTCCGGGTGTTTCGATCCTGGTTGTTCTCGTACGGGTGCGTATGGGCAAAATCGGCGGAAAGCAGTTGAAATCGATCCTGTTGTATGCCGCATTGCTGCTTCTCGTTCTCTACCCGATCGTCAACCTTGCCTATAATGCATTGACCGCGATGAGAAATGTTTCAGGGTTTCATCCCTATCTTCAACTCAAGCCGAACGATTTTGTCTATAATACCGCAGATACGTACGATGATACCGTGGATACGCGAAAGGATTCCGCGG
>JAFGHO010000067.1 GCA_016930085.1 Spirochaetales bacterium | reverse complement strand
TCGATGTCGATGCGACAGACGATCCGTTGCACGGAGAGCAGCAGGGAAGGTTCTTCCACGGTTACTATGACTGTTATTGTTATCTGCCGCTGTATATATTTTGTGGCGATGATCTTTTATGTGCGAAACTGAAAACAGCCAATCTTGATCCCGGTAATGAATCGATTTGCAGACAGGACCTCGTACAGCATGTTGGCGGCAAATAGGTTGAGATTGTATTTTGCCTCCATTGCGTATATGATCATGAATGAATTAAGAAAAAAAGGGCTTGAAGGAACGGAATTATCAGAAGCCCAATGTTCGACGGTACGGTTGAAGCTGTTAAAAATTTGTGCAGTGATAACGGTCAGTGTGAGACGAGTGTATGTAAAGTTTTCGAGTACATATCCGTATAAAGATATTTTCATAAAAGTATTATCTCGATTGAAGCGAACATATCATTTGCTGAATTAGAAACAGAAGTCAAAAATAAAAAAAAGATTGAAAATGGCGGGAGAGGTATGCGCCCCGCATCATTTTATACACATTATTAGTTTCAATCAGCGTTACATTGCATCATATTGAGTGTCGTTGTCGTAAAAAAAAGTTAATAGTTGAAGTTAAACCTATATTTGCAGTGATTTAAAGTCAGCATTGATAACCATATGCCATTATTTTAATTATGTGAGATATCCGGGTTAATAAAAAAATTTTTTTAGAAAATTTCTGATAATAATTTTTTTATTATTCCTGATGTGCAATTGTTTCTTACATACTGCCGGCAGAGAATACGCCTGATTATCCTGTCAGATGGTCGACCATCATTCTACTCCATCAAGACCGCCTCATATACACCACAATCATCGGTCTGGATACAGCCGTTATAGTCACTGAAAAATACTTTGGGTACGGCCGACAAGTGTTCCCTTATTTTATTGCAGCCGATAAAAATGGAGGCTTGTAAGATTGACAGTTAATTCACCGTCCCCTCCGCCGTACAGTTTGCAATTACCGCTTTGCCATTCCCTTGATAAGCCGTTTTGTGTTGTGCTTATAACCTGAACAGAACCGCCGGGATAATTAAAATTTCCACCACCGTGTCCGAAAAGATAACATCCGAATTCGACTCTATAGCGGGACCCTCCTGTCATTATAAAAACCAATTCGCCCGACTGGTTACATGCAGCGACGTATGCCGAATGTGAGATCGGGCTGTATGAAGCTGTTGCAGGCGGTATGACATTAACAGTACAAGAGGGAACAAACTCGACCCATTTCTTCGCCGGAGGGGCTGTGGTGACTGCAGGTGGGGGATTGGTTGCTTCAGGAGGCGGTGTTGTCGATTCAGGTTCCGGAGCCGCTGTTACCGTAACCGGTGGATCTCCGGATGTTGGGGTCGGCGGTAAATATTTGAATGGTATAGAACCAAAAGCATAGTGAACAATTGGCCCTCTACTGCATCCGATTACTGTTGCATATGTCAGGGTATAATCAAAGACATCGTTACTGTCCGTAGTCCAGAGTGCACCCCTGTGAGATATGCTGGCGTCATGCGACTTGAGATCCGGCAGTCTCCAGCCTAGAAAGGAAAGATCTGGTTCACGATATGTCTCAATCCATTCGACAACGTTTGTGAAAAATGAAGTATTTCCGGCAGTGATAGTCACATTTTCCAAATCCCAACTCTTACTGAAGCCGAAGCCAATATTCGGGCCTGAACCGCTTGCACCTATACTTACACTCTGCCCATATGAAAAATGATCTTTACTACCGGTCGTCGGACCATAATACTTTAATCTTTCATCTCCCATCTCTGCCTTTATATACCGGCAGGAAATCCATGGGCCGACATGTCCCATGCCGAGTGTGACATGTGCAAATGTGTCTTCCTTATAATCGCCACGATCTATCATAGAGTGTACATCCCATTCTGTTGTCCACCAGCGTTTGTTTTCATTATCCGGATCGACCGGTGAGCAGTTTATTTCTTGTACGTATTCAATCTCGGCAACCCAGCCGTTTTTATTCTCATCCCACTCGGAAATCTTAATACGCATTTTTTCATCGGGGAGATACCAGAAATACCGCTTTTCTGCGGTTCCATCGAAGTCTCTGGATTCCGCTTTATAATTGTTTGCTTCAAGGGATGTCATCATTGCATGAAGCATTCTCTGATAGTCCGAATTATCCCCGTCATCCGAATAAAATTTGTTTATTTCCGGTACTTTTCCCGGTTCAATGACCGTCATTTTGTGTATATAAAACGGCTTTGTTGTTTGTTCAACCGCAGTGCCGGTCGATTCATTTATTGCAGAATCGATCGAGTTATTTTCACATGTTACATAGATATCTTCTATACCGGGATTGATCGAATAAATGATGACCGGCTTGTTTTTTTCATCCGCGACTTTGGCCATAGACCTGATGTATTCCATGGACGGATTGTCGTTTTGTTCCCGGATGATTTTCCCAGAATATGAATTGTTGCTTTCCCCATTCGTTTGCGAATCAGATAAATTACAATCTATATTTAAAAAGGTAACGATTATAAATAATATAAATAATTGAGTCATTCGATTTAACATTTTTTACTCCTTAAATTAAGACAAATTGATCATATAAACAGTATTAATTCTTGTCAACTAAAAAGAATAATGAATAAAGAGATAAAAGAGATAAATGTAAGAAAAGAATTGACATATAGGAAAATCGAAAAAAAAACTTACCCCGCCTTATCTTTAAGCTCCCGCGAGCCTGTACATTTATTGATTGGATTAACAGGATGAATAATATTTTCCTTTATCCCGTCGATCCCGTCCAAAAAACATTATGGATTTCTATTTGACTGTTGCCTTAATCCGGACAGGATGTACAAAATTTATTTCCTGATAGTGACAAGCCTTCTTCCGGCCCTTTTTGACTTTTCAGTCTAACAGGGTTTCCGTGGAATGAAAACGCTTACCTTCATTCAATATATGACTTTAGACATATATCCGATAGCAATTATCATAAAATCCCCGATTTTTTATTTCAATTATTTTGATAAAATTCAACAACCTTTATTTTTATGGAGGAATATAAGGGCACCTCTAAAAACTATCTTTTTATAAGGAAATGTTTTGTGGTTTTAAAACCTGCTTTGCAGGTTTTTAGAAGTGCCCATAAATAAAATTTAAACCTGTTTTGTGTGCACATTAAAATAAATTTTGAAAGGCGATACAAAATGAGTAAAGTAAAAAAGACGACT
Organism: Spirochaetales bacterium; assembly: GCA_016930085.1. NCBI lineage: Bacteria > Pseudomonadati > Spirochaetota > Spirochaetia > Spirochaetales > Spirochaetales bacterium. Next base: position 66,021 of record JAFGHO010000067.1, on the reverse strand, counting down.
ATTTTTTTGACGGTACTGGTTTTGGGTTTGTGGGGTGTCATCGACACCGGGGCGCAATCATTACGCTCCCTGACCGAACAGCTCCGAAGCCGGGGCAGGGAATTTTACATCGGTTGCGCAGTTCCTTCCAATTTCAGCGGCAGCGACCAGGAGATCGTCAGGACGGAATTCGACATTGTCACCTGCGAAAACGACATGAAAATAGGCACCATTTCACCGAGCCAGGGACAATACAACTACAGCGGGGGCGACAGGCTGCTGAGTTTCGCCCAGTCGAATAATATGGTCTTCCACGGCCACTGCTTTGTCTGGCACAAGTATAATCCGGGCTGGGTAACCGGAACCAAGAGCATGATGGAAACGTATATCAATGCCGTTGCGACGCATTTCAGGGGAAACATCTACGTGTGGGATGTCGTGAACGAGGCCTTTCATCGCGACGGCTCTTACCGCATAAACGCGATCGGCTCCGGCGGCCAGGACGGCGCTTCGGTCTATGGACAGCAACAAGGGAAGCAATACATTGAAGACGCGTTTAAAGCCGCCCACTCGGCAGATCCGAACGCGAAATTGATGTACAATGATTACGCGATCGAAACCAATGACGCCAAATTCGACGGGATGTATACGATGCTGCAGGATTTTACGAGGCGCGGCGTTCCCATTCACGCCGTCGGTTTCCAGGGGCACGTGTATCCGGAATTTACCGAAGCGATGGCCCATGGCCTTGCAGAGAAGATGCAGCGGGTGGCCGACCTTGGCCTGGAAATATATATAACCGAAATGGACGGGGGCGCCCCCGACACATCGGCAAGCGGGCTGGAGCACCAGGCCGATATTTACTACTGGGTCGCAAAGGCATGTCTGGATCAGCCGATGTGCAGGGCCCTCCAGGTCTGGGGTATCAGAGACAATCAATCCTGGCGCATCAATCCCGACGATCCGGTCGACAGGGCGGTCGCCCCATTGATTTTCGACGATAGCGGCAACAAAAAACCGGCTTATTACGCAATACAACAGGCCCTGCTCGAAGCGGTGAACAATACCTCGACGCCCGTACCCGGAACGTTGGGCGATGTCAACGGCGACGGCTCCGTCAGTATCGTCGATGCATTGCTGACGGCGCAATATTACGTCGGGCTTTCGCCTTCCGGTTTTATTACCGCCAATGCGGACGTCAACAGGGACGGCTCGATTACCATAGCCGACGCCCTCAGAATCGCACAGTATTATGTCGGGATTATATCGGGGTTTTAGGAGGAGACGGTCCCGGAAAAACGAACCCCGTGCCGCGTTATGCGGAAGCCGCCGCCGTTGTGCGGGGTTCATGCCGATTCGGCATCCAATAATTCGATTTTGCTTCTCCATTTTGCGTAATAATTATCGGACGATGCGTGTCGTTTACCTGTTTCAGTATATCCGCCGTATGGGATTTAATATATGATATTGATTTTATATCCTCATTCAAATTCATATCGTACTCCTGTCTGAATATAGTACCATATTCAGACGACAAAATCAAAGAGTAAAGCAAATTGATGTTCACGAATATGAGAATGAATCCTTTTCCACAAAAAAAAATCCGGGAAAATTCCCTTCCCATTGTCTACACTATAAAAAGCGGCGGAATTTTTTTCCGAAAACCCGCCCGCCCGTATCGACAAGGAGGGTGTCATGAAACGTAAATTACGGAACTATCTCGTACTTTCACTTATCATCTCGACATGGTTTCCCGGGTGCGTGTCCCAGGGAAACGGAAGCACCGGAAACGATACGGGGGAGTTCGAGATCGCGGTCCTGCCCCCGGCCGTCTCCGAACATACCACGAGGAAAGACGCGGATGCCTTTGACTCCGCCCTGCTGTCGTATCTCGCCGAAAGCCCGGTCTTCAAGGTCGTTCCGCGGGAGCGGTTGAAGCCGTTCCTCGATGAGCTGGGCACCGACGCTTCGGAGGGCTATACGGAGGAGGTTTACGCGAGGATAAACGAAGCCCTCGGGCCGGATCTCATCGCGACCGTCTCCCTCGATATCACCCGGAAGCCAGCCCGCCATGTTTCGGCGCGCTGCTCCCTGTACCTCGCCTCGGCGGCGGACTTTGAAATCTGCGGTTCGAGCACTTCCACGGCCCTCATCGACGCCGATACCGTCATGCGGACGCTGGTCGAAAACCTGGAGAAAAACCGGGCTCACATCGCAAAACGCCTCGAGACGGCAAAAAAGACGGCACGGAAGGAAACACACAAAAAAACGGCCCTGTACCCGAAAAAGGACGTGACCGATCCCGCGAAAAAAATGCCGGACACCCCTTTTACCGATATCGAAACGGGCGAACCATACCGTATAAGCGGACTCGAAGGAAAAATCGTAGTGCTTGCCGTATTTACGGATAAAAACATGTTCGTCTGGGAGACCGCGCTTCTCGACCGTGTGGGGAAGATCTACCCGGAGGTGAAGGTCTTTCTGGGATTCAAAAACACGGATATAAACAGGATCGAACGGATACTCCGGAAGCGCCCCGCCCCCTGCCCGGTCGTGGACGTGACGGCATTGTGCGAAAACTGGCCCGGACGCGATGCCGCTGCCATTGAAAGCCGGAATCACCTCATCACGCGAAAAGGATTTCTCGCCGTATCCTTCGGCGAACTGGTAAGCAGTTCGCTGGGAATGCGCGATTTTCTCGCCTCGAAAATCGAACCCTATATGCCGGAAGGCTTTGTCAAAAACGATGTCCCGCTTTCATTCGTCGAGACCGCGGAAACCAACGACGTCGAACTGATGAAAAAAACATATACGGCGGGGACGGAGGTCGACGCCTTCGAAGGGCTGTACGCGCCGCTCCATTATGCCGCCATGCACAACAACCTCGAGATGGCGAAGTTCCTTCTGGACAAATCGGCGGACATGAATATCCTCTCGTTTCACAACAACGGCCCCCCCCTGTCGTTCTGCGCATCGGACGAAAAAATCGGGATAACGGAGTTGCTTCTCGAACGGGGGGCGAATCCCTTTCTTCGGGACTACCGTGGAAAAACCCCGTACGAAGCCGCCATGGAAACCGGACAAGCGAAAACCGCGGGGGCGTATACAGCGCACCTGGGCGATCTTTTGTTCCTTGCCGGTGAAAGACTCGCGTACGGCGAAATCGTAAAGAGGAATATAAGGCCGAAAATGAAACCCGATTACCCGTTTCCCTGTTCCAAACAGCACCACAATGCCTGTTTCGGCTTCGCTGTCAAACATCTGTACCAGTACATGACCGGGGAAGCGATCGACGTGGACGGGGCGGAAAAAAAGATCGGAAAATCGCGCGACGACCTGTGGGACTACGCCATGATGACGGACCTGGCGGATCTTTACGGCCTCGCCTACACATGGGAGGATTCGGCCAATTCATTATTCGCCAGCCTGATACGGGGAGAACCGGCTGCGATCCAGTACAGGTACAAACAGGGCGGGTCGTGGATCGGCCACTATGTCGCCGTCTACTCGTTCGACGAAAAAGGTGTGTGGGCATCCGAATCGATCGCGAACAAACTCGTCCGCATCCCCTACGGCGAGGTGTTCGACGAATCCGGGACGCGGACCCTTTATCCCTTTTTTTCCATTTCGCGGAAATAAACGTCTGAGGGAAAATAATGTCTCATGGACGGGCCCCCTCCCCCCTTGATCATCGGGGGCCGTATCGTTACAATCGGTCTTTGAATACAGGAGGGGGAGACGGCGATGAACGCGATTAAACCGATTCTTTTTGTTTCCATTATAGTCATACTGATGCAGGGCTGCGCGCCGAAGGCGGCCCGGGAAACCTCAACCACAGATGACCGAACGTCCGCAGACGGAGAAGCGGGCGGCATGGCTTCGGGAACGTGCGCGGTTTCCGGAAAAATCACGGAAGACCAGGTGAGGGTGCGGAACATCCCCACCCTCAATGCGGAGATCGTAGGAAACCTCGGCCTGGGTGAGGAGGTCACGGTCTTCTGCAGGACCGGCGAACGCTATGAGGTCTACAACCTGAAAGACTACTGGTACCTCATCAAGCGGAAGAACGGCCTCGCGGGCTGGACGTACGGCCATTATATTTCGATGGAGGAGGGGGCCCCGGACCGTCTTCCCGTTCACGGTGTCGATTACTCGGACGAGATACGGCCGGAGGACAAACGATGGGCCGGCGAATACGGGGTATTCAAGATCATAAACCGGCACAAATTTCCGGACAGTTACATCACCGCGCTACGGGGGTCAGTGATCGCCATCGCCCTCGAAGACGAGTTCGTCTTTTCGATCGGGTTCCATCCGGATATCGGGCAAAAGGATGTTTTCATCATCAAATCACAGAAAAAAATCGAAGAGTTCGAATGGCGTTATCCGGAAGGCGATTCCGGGTACCGGTTCAACCTCGGCTTCGTGAACAATTACGTCGTTCTGACCGGCGAACATAAAACAGGAAACGAAGTCCTCACCTACGAAATCTACTATACGAAAAAGGAGTGAGGGACGGCCCCCGGCTCCGGCGGCAAACATCAAAGGAAGCCGATGTCAACCGGTAACCGCGGCGCGCCCCCCACGTTCATGATCATTCGGGTGAAGACCGATACGGGGACGCTTCGTTTCAGCCCTCGGCAACCGACCTGTTATACGCGCTCAGGAGGGCCTTGAGTCCCGCGTAGCTGATGTTCGTGTCGACCCCCGCGCCCCAGAAGGCGCTCCCTTTGGGCCGTTCGATCTGGACGAAGGCGACCGCCTCCGCTTCCGATCCCCTTGAAATCGCGTGCTCGTGAAAATCGGTGAGCGAGAACTTTTCGATCCCCAGCTGCTGCATGGCGTGGACGAAGGCGTCGATGGGACCGTTTCCCCGTCCCTTTATTTCGCACACCTCACCGTTATACTCCACTTCCGCATGGCACGAGACGCCGTGTTCGGCGGCTCCGTTCTCGATGGTGTGAAGGGTGACGAGCCGGAGGGGTTTTTCCCGCATCAGGTATTCCTTTTTGAACACGCCGTAAATCTCCTGCGGCGAAAGCTCGCGTCCCGATTCGTCGGCGAGCCGGTTGACCGCGGCCCCGATTTCGGGGTGCATCGCCTTGGGGAGTTCGATGCCGAAATCCCTCGACATGATGTAGGCGACCCCGCCCTTGCCGCTCTGGCTGTTGATCCTGATGATCGCCTGGTAGGTCCGCCCGATATCCTGCGGATCGATGGGCAGGTAGGGAACCTCCCACTTCGAGTCCTTGTCCTTGTTCCCGGCCCTCATGTCCATCCCCTTCTTGATGGCGTCCTGGTGCGAACCGGAAAACGCGGTGAACACGAGGTCGCCGGAATAGGGGTGGCGTTCGTGAACGGTCATTTTCGTGCATTCCTCGTACACCTTGCGGATCGCCGGGATATTGCCGAAATCGAGTCCCGGATCGACACCGTTTGCGAACATGTTCAACGCGACGACGATAATGTCGAGGTTTCCCGTCCGTTCGCCGTTTCCGAAAAGCGTCCCCTCGACGCGCTCCGCGCCGGCGAGCAGGGCGAGTTCGGTAGCAGCCACGCCTGTTCCCCGGTCGTTGTGGGTATGCAGGCTGATGATCGCCTTTTCCCGGTGTTTCATGTTGCGGATGAACCATTCGACCTGGTCCGCGTGGATGTTCGGGGTCGTCCATTGCACCGTGTCCGGCAGGTTGAGGATGATCCTGTTTTTTTCAGTCGGCTCCCAGACGTCCATCACCGCCTCGCATACTTCGAGGGCGTAGTCGGTTTCCGTGTCCGAAAAACTCTCGGGTGAATACTCGAACCGCACTTCCGCGCCTTTCAATTCCGGGACGAGGGATTTGACGAGTTTCGTTCCGGTGGCCGCTATCTCCTTGATTTCTTCCTTTGTCTTGTTGAAGGTCACCTTCCGCTGAAGCGGCGATGTCGAATTGTAGAGATGAACGATCACCTTCCCCGCGCCCTGCAATCCTTCGATCGTCCGGCGGATCAGGTGTTCGCGCGACTGGGTGAGCACCTGGATCCAGACATCATCCGGGATCAGGTGACCGTCGATCAGACGGCGTAAAAAATCGAAATCGATCTGCGACGCCGACGGGAATCCGACCTCGATCTCCTTGAAGCCGACATCGACGAGGAGCTGAAACATTCTTAATTTCTCTTCTATATTCATTGGCGTGGCAAGTGCCTGGTTCCCGTCACGAAGGTCGACACTGCACCAGATCGGGGCTTTGGTAATGGCCGCGTCCGGCCACATTCTGTTCTCGAGGTCGATTTTCGGAAATGGCTGATACTTTGGCATAATACACCTCCTTAATGGTATAAAAATAAAAAAGCCCGCTCCTGAGTAGCTCAGTAGCGGGCTTTCCGATTTCCAATTCCTGAAATTGCCTAAATGTCGTGCAATGGAATCTTCAGACATGCCTCTTTCACTACCGAGCTCCCCATCTGTAGACCAAGGAGCCCGCCGGTAAGGGTGAGGAGGTTTAGTGATAACGTTAAACCGCATCCTGAAAATCTCATTGCTTCTATTATCCCTTTCGCGTCTTTAATTCCAATCTATACCCAAAATCATAAAATGTCAAGTATGATTGGCGTATTATTTACCGTTTTTTTTAAAACATATTTGACCGAATCGGACAATCATGCCATGATCGTGCAGGAGGAAAAAATGATTCACAAAAAAACACATTCACATAACGGGTTATTATTCCGTTTCGAAGCACTACTTCTGGTAACGCTGTTTCTCGCAGGACTTGCCGCCTGTTCGCTTGACGAACGGACCGGGCGTGATGAAACGGCTGTGGAACAATCCCATGGGACGCGGTCGATCGCCGGGCCGGATGACTTCGGCGCTCCGGTCTATGCCCCGGACAAAAAAGGATACCTCGCTGTGAATGCGGCGGGAAAAAAATTTCTTCACATCGAAGGAACGGGCTACCAGATGGGGTACCAGCACGGATACCTTCTTGCCCGTAACGTGAGCCGTTTGGCCTCTGACGATTTCATCATCACGATTCTGGCCAACTACATGGACATGACAGCCTCGGAGTTCACGTCCAAAGTCGGCGCCGCGGTTACGAGACTCGTCTGCAACGCCTTCAGGACGACGTCGGGGATCTTCGAAGACAACATACCGGAAGAGTTCAGGGATGAAATGCGCGGCATATATGACGGTGTCACGGCAAAAGGATACGCCGTCGAGTACGACAACATCCTGGTCGTCAATATCGCATTCGACATCCTGCTCGGGGTCGCCTACCCGATCGTATCGCCCGTCCTCGGCATAAAAAACAACTTCGCACCGCATATGTGCGACGGGTTCATCGTCTACGGCAACGGAACAACGGATAAAAGAACACTCATGGGAAGAAATTTCATGTTTACCGACGCGTATCTCCATGAGGAAATGCTCTTTGTCGAATACTGTCCCCGGAACGGTTACAGGTTCGTTTCACCGACGCTTCCGGGCTGGGTCGGCCTTGTTGCCGGGATGAACGCAAACGGGATCGGTATCGGGTGCGACATGGCGCCCGCTGTCGCGGCGAATGTCACGAACGTGGGAATGGGTGTCCTGATGGCGAACAGACGGGCCCTCCAGTACAGCAGAAAATTATCCGAGGGTGTCGATTACATCACGAACGCGGACCTCGGCATATCATGGATTATCGCCCTTGCAAGCGGAAAAAGCGAAAACAAAGGGGCGGTGATCGAAACATCGGCAACCCTGACGAAAATCCGGTACGCCGATTACACCTACCCGCGGTTCTACAACCTCATCTCCGGCTTGCCCAAACAGATCGAGGATAAACCCGACCTCCTGGTCTTCGCCAATCACTACATCGTTCCTCAGATGGTGATCCTTTCCGGAAACGCCGCCATCCCGGACTCACGGTGGCGTTACGAAACCCTGACCAATCTCCTTCTTGACAATTACGGTGGTATCGATGTCGAAAAGGCGAAGCGGCTCGTCGATTACCTGCATCCGCCGGCCTACAATTATTACGGGACAAACCCCCGTGCGGCCGTCAAGGGAAGCAGGTCGCTTTATGACCTCACAAACGGCGAAATATGGTCGCTGTACGGACATTACGGCGACGAATGGATTCATTACCGGTTTTGATTGAGACCGATATATTGCCCGCCCGCCGGGAAAACCGGCCGGGCGGGCAAGTCCCGACCCATTGATATTCTCCAAAACCGCCGCTTCCGGTTCCGCCCGCTTGACATTCTGAACGTTTTATGACCTCATAAAAGCAGTGGGAATACGATCCTTTTTTCTTAAAAAACTCGCGGAACATTACGGACTCATCGATGCCCTGAAGCGCATCGACGCAAGTTTCAAGCTGGGAGAAAGCACCGAGATCGCGATCCCGAAAGAGATCGCCGCGATCAGCGTCGACGTCGCCTCCCGCGGTCTGCTCAACATGTTCGCGATCCAGTGCAACCTCGACTGGGTCCTTCCGTACTGGGTCCAGCGGCAGTACGACGAGGCGGGCACCAGCTACGTCCCCGGGACCGTCCTCTCGATCAACCTCACCCACAGAAACTGGACCGCGATCGGGGCGCTCGATTCCGAACGGGAACCGATCGTCGATCCCACCGGACTCCTCACCCCGTGGTACGATTCCTGGTCGACCGATTTCTGGGTGGGGAAAAAGGGGTACCTGGTCGTCCCGTCGAAAAACCAGGAGGTCTACCAGTACCTTGTTAAACAATTGCCGATCGTCGTGTCCCAGTTCGTCAAAAAGGACCTCCGCATCCGGACAAAGGTCTTTGTCCACAAACACGAAGGCCGCCAGATCATCTCCAATTCGATCAGCGTCGAGAACCTCGATACGCAGAACGTTTCGGTATCGATATTCGTCAATATCAGACCCTACAATCCCGAAGGTATATCGCTCGTCCATCGTATCGAATACGATGAAGAAAGGAATATATTCTCAGTCGACGGCAATGACGGACTCTTTCTCCTCGACAAACCGGACAGGGTGTACTGCTCCAACCAGGATGACGGCGATACGTCATGGGAGGCCTTTTCCGACCGCGGGAGAACCGCGGTCTCGTGCAAACACGGTCTCGCATCCGCCTTCGCGGAATACAGGCTGGACCTCGAGGCCGGTGAAGTGAAGGAAATCGAAGTCCGTGCGACGGCGGCGCCTGCGCCCTCCCGTACTGTCGACCGGACCCTCATCGATATCCTTCCGTATCAGGAGATCAAGCGGCGGGTCATCACCGAATGGGAACACCGCCTGGCGAAAAGCATACGAATCCGGCTGCCGTATCAAAAAATGCAGAATACCTTCAACGGTAACAAGGCGCACCTCTATCTTTTTATCGACGGCACCTCGATCACGCCCGGCCCGTACACCTACCATCATCAATGGTTCAGGGACGACGCGTATATGCTGACCGCCCTCGACAAGATGGGGTTTCACGCGGAAACGGAGCGAATTCTCAAGGCATACCCGGAACGCCAGCGGCCCGACGGGTATTTCATGTCCCAGGAAGGCGAATGGGATTCGAACGGCCAGGCGCTCTGGACGTATTACGAGCACTATCGCTATACGCGAAACAGGGGCTTTCTCGAGGATATCTATGATTCGGCGTACGCCGGTTTTCACTGGATAAAGCGGAAACGGGTAAAGAAAAACGGGCTGCTCCCCCCCGGCTATTCCGCCGAGCACTTCGGACCGAACGATACCTTCTACTGGGATAATTTCTGGGCGCTGGCGGGATGCAAAAGCTTTCTCGCCATCGCGGCCGAACTCGAAAAATCGAAGGCCGTCGAAGAAGTACGGCGGGAAATCGACGATTATGAAAAAGCGATATTTTCTTCAATCGAAAAAACACAGCACAAATATCCCTTTCCGCTTATCCCTTCCTCGCCGAACAGGGATATCGACAGCTCCATCGTGGGGGCCATCGTCGCCCTCTACCCGTTGAGGCTTCTCGAGCCCCGTGACGACCGGCTAACGGGGACGCTTCATGTTCTCAGAAAAAATTACCAGCAGAAACAGGCATTTTTCCACCGGGTCATTCATTCGGGTTATAATGTCTATCTCACCCTCCAGATCGCCGAATGCTATCTTTTTCGCCGCTCCACCCGTCTTCATCCGATTCTCCAGTGGCTTATGGATACCATCACCGGAACCGGAAGCTTCCCTGAAGCGATACATCCGGTCACCGGCGGGGGGTGCATGGGAGACGGCCACCACGGGTGGGCGTGCGCGGAACTTCTCCATCTTATACGCAACTTCCTCTTCTTCGAGGAAGAAGGGGGGCTGGTGATTACACCGCTGGTCTACCACCGCTGGATGGAGGCGGGAGAGCTCATCGAGGTGGCCGACGCGCCGAGTCATTTCGGGACCATCGCCTTTATCATTGAAGCGAAATCCGACCGGATCATCCTCTCACTCGACAACCACTATTCCTCCCAGCCGGAGTATATCGAGTTTTCGATTCCTTTTTTCATGAGCAGGGCCTTTGTCGACGGGACTGAAATCGAAGTGAGCCGTTCCGGCAGCTGCAGGTTCACACCGGCCGCCCGCGAGGTCATCGTGTACCGGTAAACCGCCGCGGCGGTCCAGGACCGTCCCCGTTTTATTTCTGTTCGTCGAAAACCCTGTCGACGCTTCCGTTTTTGCCCCGGTTCTTCGCCTCGTACATAAGGTTGTCCGCGGCCCTCAACATCGCTTCCGCATCCTCCGGAGCGCTTCTGAAGGTCGCGATACCGAGGCTGAACGTTACCGGCCACTCGTTTTCATTCATGCATTCCTCCAATGCCCCGGAAAGACGGCCTGCCAGCCCGAGGGCGACCTCTTGGTCCGTTTCCGGCAGCAGGATCGCGAACTCATCGCCGCCGAGGCGGGCGAACGCGTCGGTTGCACGCGTATTTTCCCCTATCGTCCTTGCGACATTCTGGAGGAGGGAATTTCCGGTTTGATGCCCGAACCGGTCATTGACGGCCTTGAAATTATCGCAATCCAGATATATCAGCGTTACGGGACGACGATACCTTCTCATGCGATGGAGTTCACGTGCGGAAGTTTCCATAAACGACCGCAAATTCAAAGCCCGTGTCAGAAAATCGATGTGCGACTGTTCCCGCTCCCTGTCCATGGCTTTTTTGAGTCTCGAAAGCATGATACTGATAATGAAAAAAAAGCCGAGGCGGACGAACATATTCCAATATGGTATCAGCGGGAAGGAATACGCGGTATTACCCGAGATATCGACGACGAGCCAGACGACAGCGCTTGCTGCCGCAAAAACAATTCCGGGCAGCATTCCCAGATACCAGCTCGATATGACGATCGGCATCAGATAGAATATCGAGAAAGATATTTCATATCCGGTGACCCTGTCGACAAAACCGATGACGACGAGAAGCAGGAGGGATAAACAATATAACATCAGCCTTTGTATGGCTTTCATCCGAAACACGATAGAAAAAATGTATCAGTCGCTTATCGTCTTTTCGATAAACGTCAGCTGTACCGTTTTTTTGTCGCGAGCAGGTAGATGAACCCGAACAGGCCGATTGCGATCGCGACCATCGTGATCCAGTTCGGCCAGTAGGCGAGATCGAGTGTTTTCGGATTGAGAATCCAGGTGAGAACCGCCGACACACTCATCACGACCATGATACTCAGGATAACGAGCGCCATCCCCCATCCCGACTCCTGTTCCCCGAACATGAGAAATCCGGCGATTACGGCCCAGAATCCCAGCGTGGCTGAAATAATACCCTGCGTGCCCAGAAACGAAAGTGCGTTCCCCATATCACGGCTGTCGAGTGATATGGCGATCGTCTTGAGCCAGTCCGGCAGTGGAAAAACCTTGAGCCAGGCAAGAAACTCGAGGACGCCTTTTGAAAAGAAAACAAGACCGATAACGATCATGATGATATTGAGAACGAGACTCGATTGTTTTTTCGATGATAACCGGCCCGCCGGAACGGTTTCCCCCTCATTCATCCCTTCAGGCGGGGAATAATCGTCACTCATACACGACCTCCTTATGACGCATCATACCATCAATTGTAAATCCCGCGACACCTGAAAGTCAAGGGGCAAAGGGGTACTCACGATCTCGTTTGAAGCCCGGTTGCCGTCCGTCCGGCAACCGGGCGTTTCTCCCGTATGAAAACAGACGGAGGATAACGGGGCGGCCGTTCCGGCGGAATATCCCGGACCGGTTTTTAATTTGAAATTCATCCCAGGCTGAACTATACTATGAACCGTAACCGTCACGCGGATGAATCTTTTGGCGATACAAAAGCAGATGCTATAGCTCGCCGGATACCGGTTTTTTTATTACCTTACTGACAAACAATGACTGCTTTTTCTTTTTTTTTTAGTCGATACAATAGTAAGAGTGTTTGAGGGGGGTGCCGTCGATGAATAAGGGGAATCTCGTCATATTTCTTCCCGTAATCCTCATATTCCTTGCGTTTTCCGGATGCGATTCCGGTATCGGGGAAGATATTGAAGCGCAACGGGGGGTCCTTGACCTTCAAAATATCGATTTCAATATGGACAGCCCCGTATCGCTGAAAGGAGAATGGGAGTTCTACTGGAACCGACTGCTTTCACCCGGAGATTTTACCGGAGGAGAAAGACCGCAGATGACCGGCTATTTCCATGGCCCGGGATTCTGGAACGAACAGAAAGATATAAAAAAAATCTATCCGGTATTCGGTTGCGCGACATTCAGAATGAGGGTCGATCACAAAGCCGGTATCGGACTCATCGGAATATACGTCAAGGAGATCGATACCGCCTACCGCCTTTATATCGACGATATACTTCTGATCCAGAGCGGAACGATCGGTACCACGGCGGAAACACACAAACCGGATATTCTTCCGCGGGCCGAATATTTTACGCCGCAGCGCAGCGGGTTTACCATTATTCTTCAAATCAGCAATTTCAGCGACAGGCACGGCGGTTTTACACCGATTGTCATGGGACGGAAAATACAGATCGAACAGCTGCGTTCCCGTAATCTTGCCATGGAAATGATTCTTTTCGGGAGTTTTCTCATTATGGGGCTGTATCATCTTGCCCTCTTTTTTCTGAGAAAAAAGGAAAAGGGGCCCCTCTTTTTCGGGCTTTTCTGCCTGTCCTTGAGTCTGAGAACCATTTTAATGGGCGAACGGTTTCTTTATACCATGTTTCCCGGTTTGTACCATTTCCTGCTGGCCACAGAATTCCTCACCGTGCCGGCTGCCGCCGTCTGCTTTTCTCTCTATTTTCACTCCCTCTATCCGTATACATGGTACAGGTACCTGAACTATGTCTTCATGGGAATAAGCGGCCTCTTCAGTTTTTCGGTCGTACTGCTTCCGGTTCACGTGTATTCGGAAATCATGCCGTTCTATCAGCTCTGCATCATCGCGGTGGGAATGGCGATTATCGCGGGGCTCCTCATCGGTATCGCAAAAAAACACAAAGGTGCGTTGATTTTTCTCATCGGATTTCTCATTTTCTTCGCGACGGCGGTCAATGATATCCTCTATTATTTCAATATTCTGAAAATCGGTTACTTTCTTTCCGTAGGTCTGTTTATATTCATTTTCTTCCAGTCGGTGCTTCTCTCGCTTCGTTTCCTCGAAGCCCTGACATCGGTCGAACGGCTTTCGGAAAAACTCGTTTCTCTTGACAAACTCAAGGACGCCTTCCTCGCGAACACCAGCCACGAGCTTCGCACCCCCCTCTACGGGATAATCGGACTGGCCGAATCGCTTTATGAAGGGACAAGCGGAAAACTTAATGACACACAGGCAAGGACCATATCACTGATCATATCGAGCGGCAGGAGACTCGCCAATCTGGTGAACGATATTCTCGATTTCTCGAAAATGAAAAAGAAAGAACTGGTGATTCAGAAAAAACCGGTCGATCTGCGGGAGGTATGCGACGTGGTATTCGTGTTTTCGCGGCCAATGGTCGCGCAGAAGGATATTTCGCTTGAAAACAATATCCCGAAGGATTTCCCTTTTGTTTATGGCGACGAAACGCGGCTGCAGCAGATAATGCACAACCTGATCGGTAATTCGATCAAATTCACGGAATCGGGCAGGATCACCGTTTCCGCTGAACAAAGAGGTTCGGAAGCCTTTATTACCGTCACCGATACGGGTATCGGGATTCCGCCGGACAAGCTCGACCGTATATTCGAATCATTCGAACAGGTCGACACGAGCCTCTCGCGGCCGTACGGAGGAACGGGCATCGGCCTTTCGATTACAAAACAGCTCATCGAACTCCAGGGCGGCGCGATAACCGTCGATTCCGTCGTGGGGAGGGGTTCTTCGTTTACCTTTTCCATTCCCATAAGCAAGGTCCAGCAACGGGAGGAGGATGAGATAAAGGCCTCCCGGTTCGTCGATATGAGCGAATACGAGGGCGACCTGATTCCGGTCGAAGATACCGAAACCCTCGTTCTTACGGCAAAAGCGATAAAGGTCCTCATCGTCGACGACGAACAGGTGAACCATGAGGTCATCAAGACCCAGCTCGATCCGGATCAGTTCGAACTCGTCCATGTCTTGAGCGGAAAAGACGCCCTCAAGCGGCTTCAGGAAGACACCTTCGATATTGTTCTCCTCGATGTCATGATGCCCGGAATGTCGGGGTATCTCGTCTGCAAAAAGATCAGGGAGAAATTCGAAAAACATCAGCTGCCGATTATCATTTTTACGGTGAAAAACCTCGTATCGGACCTCGTCGAGGGTCTGTCCGCCGGGGCCAACGACTACATCTCGAAGCCGGTTCACAAATCGGAATTGATCGCGCGGATAAAAACCCACGTCCAGCTCGCCAAGATCAATATCGCCTACAGCAGGTTCGTTCCGAACGGGTTTCTTCGCCTTCTCGGCCGTGATTCGATCGTCGAGGTGGAACGTGGCGACCAGATCCAGCGAGATATGACGATCATGTTCTGCGATATACGCTCGTTTATGTCGCTTTCCGAAAGCATGTCGCCGAAACAGAATTTCAATTTTCTCAACTCCTATTTCGAGAAAATGGGCCCGTCGATACGAAAATACAACGGCTACATCGACAAGTACATCGGGGACGGGATCATGGCGATTTTTCCCGGCAATCCCGAAGACGCCCTGAAGGCGGCGCTCGAAATGAAAAAGATGGTCGCCACGTACAACACATTCCGCGTCAAATCGAAATATTCGCCGATCCAGATCGGCATCGGGATTCATAACGGTCCGATCATGCTCGGCACAATCGGCGACGAATACCGGATCGAAGGCACGGTTATCTCGGACTCGGTCAATGTCGCCGCGCGCCTCGAGGCCCTGACAAAGGCGTACGGCGGTTCGATCATCATCAGTTCATCGATCTTTTTTTCACTCCAGGACCCGAGCATTTATTTTTACCGCTTCCTGGGGCATGTGCAGGTAAAGGGGAAGCGCGATTCGGTTCCCATCTATGAAATCTTCGATAACAGCGAAAGCGGGCAGATCAAACAGAAAACCAAGGATTTCTTTGAAAAAGGCCTTCTCGCCTATTTGAGCAGGGACTTCGTCCTCGCGGAGAAATATTTCGATTCCGTTCTCGACATCGATTCATACGACAGGGCGGCCCGGTTGTACCGGGACCGCGCGAGAGAATACGCCGAAACGGGGGTGCCGGAGGATTGGGAAGGCCAGGAAAAAATCGACATAAAATAGGATAAAATATTTTTAAGTAAAATGATCTGGCCATACGATATCGTTTATGCTATACTTGAAATCGACGCGCATCAAAACCTTAATGCCATTAAGGAGTAATCGATGAAGAACATGTTATTGAGGAAAACAGGATTTTACATACGAAGGACCATTTTATACATCTTTCTCACGCTGCTTCTCGTCATTTTCGCATTTCCCTTTTATGATGTTTTTATTCTCGCGACCAGGGACCTCAAAACCATATTCAGTATCCCGCCCCCATTCACTCCCGGTGACAAACTTCTCGTCAACTGGGGTATCCTTTTCGAACAGATACCCTTTGCCCTCAATTTTTTCCATAGTGTCATTATCGCCGTATTGCAGACATCGACGGTTATATTTTTCTGTACGATGGGCGGATTCGCCCTGGCAAAATATAATTTCAAGGGAAAGTCGTTTTTCTTTTCCTTTATATTGCTTACCCTTATGATTCCCCCACTCCTCGGAATTATTCCTGCATACAGACTCATGCTCTGGTTCGGGTGGCTCAACACCTACTGGCCAATGTTCATTCCGGGCATGGCGAACGCCTTCGGCATTTTCCTCATGACACAGTTCATCACGACAACGGTACCGTCGGACCTGATGGACGCGGCCCGGATCGACGGCCTGAACGAGTTCTGGATTCTCCTGAAAATAGGGTTCCCCCTTTCGATGCCGGGTATCGCGGTTCTGGGAACGATAACCTTTGTCGGCTCATGGAACAATTTTCTCTGGGCCCTTCTCATGCTGACAAAAGAAGAAATGAGAACGATACCGCCCGCACTCTCCGCGTTTCAGTTGAAAGCGGAAATCGCGGGTCAGGGCTACGGGGCCAAAATGCTCGGAAACGCGCTGGCGATTATCCCGCTTCTGCTTGTCTTCATTCTTTTCTCGAAAAAAATCATCTCCAATTTTCTCGCGGGAAGCCTGAAAGGATAGGAGGAACCGAATGAAAAAAAAACAAACCATTCGTGTGCCGAGATTGCTTGCCAGATTGAGTCTCAATCAGCAGCACCTTGCGCCGTATCTTTTTTTATCCCCCTTCGTCCTTCTTTACCTGATATTCGGATTCTTCCCGAATATTTTCGCGTTTTTCCTTTCCCTTCAAAAATGGAGCGGCATGGGACCGATGGAGTTTGTCGGACTCAGGAATTTCGGACAGCTTCTCTTTGAAGACAAATTTTTCTGGCAATCCCTCTATAATACAGGGTGGCTGCTTCTTTTCGGTTCGTTTACACAGCACATAATCGCGATTCCCCTGGCGATTATCCTCAACAACAAGACGCTCAAGGGAAGGGATTTTTTTAAAACGGCCTATTTCCTCCCCTTTATAACAAGCGCCGTTTCCGTCGCCATTATCTTCAATTACGTTTTCGGAAACAATTTCGGCCTTCTCAACTATGTTTTCGAGGCGATCGGGTTACCGCGAATCGACTGGCTGGGGAACAAGGAGTATATAAAGCCCTCGATAGCGATCATGGTAAACTGGCGGTATATCGGGTGGAATACGGTCATTTACCTTGCCGGACTTCAGGCGATTCCGGAAGAGTTGTATGAATCTGTCGAGATAGACGGGGCGAACACCCTTCAGAAACATATATACATCACACTCCCGCTGCTTATACCGATTATTTTCTTTGCAGTCACGCTGAGTATTATTGGGGGGATGCAGCTTTTCGACGATCCGTACATGCTCACCGGCGGATACCTCAACATGGGGGGAACGGGAAGCGCGGGACTTACATCGGCATTCTACATCATGTGGCTCCTCCAGCGGGCCCAGCGATACGGGAAGGGAAGCGCCATCACCCTCCTCGTCTTTCTCATCATTATTGCCATGACGGTCGTCAACAGGTTAGTCACGGGCAGGCTGCAGGAAGATGAGACGGTAAAAAATATAAAATAGCGGTGTATCGCGGGTAAACGGAAGTATCGTATGTAAAAAAGGGGTTGGCTGCCCCGGTTGAAAAAACCGCTTTATAAGCCAACCCCGGGATTTCGGTCGGACATTGCATCCTGTTGTGAGTTGCCCTGGATTCGGCGGTGGAAATCCATCCGCGGCAACCATCCCGTTATCCGGAATTTCTTCCCGGATAGAATTAGCGGCAGACTACTCCTTTCTCCTTCTTTATCATCTTCTTGATATATTTTCTTAATTTTTCACGATCATTACTGTTGATGCTGATAAACTCAACCCCGCTTTTGTAATAATTGTTGAACCGGTTGCACCACACTACCTTTCCCAGAACATTGATCTCTTCGCCGCCGGGAAGCATCAACATCCTGCTCAAATACTTCCCGTTGCTGTACGGTTCCGCAGTGATGATACAAATACCGTTTTGACTCACATTTTCGGTCTGGATTTGTTGATTTTTTACGCTTGAAAGAATGACATCCAGTTTTACACGCGGAAAACTTCTATCTTCTTTCAATAGTAATTCCTCCTCTCCTTGATATATAACCATAATGTTCTATCCTGCCGGATAAAACCCCGGCTACACCTGCATGTCGCTTCTCCCCGGCCCCTCCCTTCACGCGGTGGTCTTTCCTTCTTTCATCAAGACCTGTGAAAAAGCGTCATGTCGATGGCTTTATTGCTATTGCGTTATGTCATTAGGTTTCTCGACTCCTTCCTGCACACACCCAATTCTCTCCATATACAGGCAGTTATCCCGATGCACCAGTCGCAGATATTCATACCGGTACGGCGGTTCTCTCCCGTATATCCTTGCCCCATACATACACGGCGCGGCTTCTCTATTACCACGCCACGAACCCCCACTAATATTGTTGTTCATGCATTTCCATTATTCAAGAGGAAAACAGACTTTTTTACATGATTTATACCGGTACCGCCGAAACACCGTGCTTTCCGGTTGTGTCTTTCGTTCAAAAAACAATAAAATGCCGGAAAAAAATCCACCTTTCTCCTCCGGACAATTCTCCGACGGCCTATGACCCGATATACTCTTTCAGCTTCCGCACATTAAAATCATCCAAACAGAAGAAGGAAATTCCGTTTTCATAGACTCCTTCTCCCTTTTTTCTGCACCATACAGACTCGCCGATCACCTGAATCATACCCTTTCGGGAAAGCGAAACAACCAGGAAAAGTAATGTACCCTTTGAGATAAAGTGGTCGGTGGTGATACAAAGCCCACCCTGGCTGATATTCTTGACCTGTGCCCTTTTGTCACTCGAATAATTGGCATAGGTATCGAGGCTGACCCTCTCAAATCGCCGTTTTTCTTTCATACGAATGTTCCCGGATTCAGAATCATAAGGATACTTGACATTATACCGCACACATAAACTCCTTTATTAAACGAACGTTCCCGTTTTATCCATCACCGGACATGAGTAATTAATTTTTCTGCTTTTTTCGTATTAAAAGATAAAAACAGGGCGCCCCACTTCACGGCCCCGTTACTTTTTCTTCACATTTTCCGTCCGATTAAAATATACTAGTTTTATTTACAAACGGCCATAAGAATTTCCCGAAAATGAGGCGTAATCGGGCATTATTTCCTAAGGATCCTTCCCAAAACCTGCACGGTAAATTTGGGGAAGTGCCCTCATTTTTCTTCTATCTGCTCTTCGAGATAAAAACGGATAATCGTGTCACCGATAACGATCCTGTCTCCATAAAGCAGGTGTTCTTTTTTTTTGAGTTTTTTCCTGTTGATAAAGGTGGCGTTCGTCGAATGTAGATCTTCAATACAAAACCTGCCGTCTTCACCACTCGTAATTTTGCAGTGCTCATTACTCACAAGCGGATCGTCAATCGTAAAATCACAGCTTTTATTGCGCCCGACGACAACCTCACGTTTCCGGATAACAAAGGCATTTCCGAATTCTTTCTCCGAAAGTACAAGAAGAACGGCTTTATTGAGCAGCAATTCCGAGCTTTTGATCGTTTTTTTTCTGCCGCCCGTGAGGGTGCTTACCTCATCACGCTGATGTTCTTGTTCGGCATTTCCCATTTTCACCCGCCTTTACTCTTCACATTGCATTTATTGTCAGGATACTAATTCAGAAAACGATTTTAATCAAGACAAAAATAAAAGATGAATATTCATATTCCAATACCAGTCGGGTATTCTCAAGCCGGATTGGGGGAAGTGACGATGCCGTAACATGCCCTGCCTGTTCGTCAGCAAGAGGATCCGTTCCCCTTCTCCGCATTATATCCCCTGATAAAGTCATCCAGCTTATTTTTTTCATTCGGGTTTATATTATAAAACTCGATTCCATTCTCGTATTCATCCGGTTTGATTTTTCTCTGCCAGATCACTCTGCCCAATGTTTCAATCGTTGTAGTATCCGGAAGGGTAATAAGGAGATTCAGATAAACTCCGGCATGAAAGGGGATATTGGTGATGATACAGATCCCGAGCAGACTGATATTTTTGGCGCGGGCCCGCGCTTTTTCCGAGAAATTCACCAATACATCAAGCTCCAGCCGCCGGAAGCGTCTTCGTTCCCTCATTTTTCACTGCTCCTCTTTATAAAATAGATATAAAAGAAGAAATCGCCATAAGCAATCATTACCGGTGTATATCGGTGGCGATAAGTACTTTCTCAATGACGAGAATATCGAAAATAATAACTTCGATAAATCGGATAAGGCCGTTGCGTTCCTCCGTGGTAAGTTTCCCGTCCTCCATGGCCCTGGAATAATCCCTGAAAACCTGCTGTATTTTCTGAATCATGGTATTGCCGTACCAGTGGGCGAAACTGGAAATGTTGAATGTATACCTGTTGCTCATCTTACCCCTTCCGCGCCAGTTGAGCGTGTCGAGCTTTATTTCAAACCAGAAATTATACGAGTTGTCGAGGGATTCGAAATGAAGGGGGGTGTTTAGCGTGACGTACCTGCGGAGAAGTAAAAGCCCGCCGATAATACCGTCAAGGGCACTCACGAGATTCGCCTTTTCCTGACCAATGAGTTCTCCGTCATTCGTAAAATATTTCGCATATAATTTCCCCAGGTTTTTATATTCCTTGAGAAAATGGCGTATCCATTCGGAAAGATCGGACATGTCCTGCAGCACGGGAGGAATTCTCGCTCCTCCTTCCCAGGTACCATTCGGATAAAAAGTTATTTTAGTCGGCATCTCGTTTCTCTCTCTGTCTATACAGTATATACGCCCCCGGACTTTTTACAAGAGACGCTGTACTCACGGTATATCCGAATCTTTCAGTCATTCATGCCGCACCGGGCCGTTTTACCGCTGCAAACGGCCGTTCTTCCGGCACGGAAATACAGCGCACCCTTCTCCTCCCGTTCCGGCTTAAGCAGTAAAGTCACCGTAACGTCCGAATCGACAAAAGGCGACCATCGGGAAAATGAAACCCATTCAAAACATAGTGTTGTCCCGTCGTGCAAGAGGAGGGTTGCATTCGCCCAGAGTGATTCATGGGGACGGAGGTCGAGACCGGATAGGCGGCCGTAAACATGCACCCATCGGTCATGCCACTTTCCGATATCGGCTTTTTTCTCGATAAAGGGGAGATCGGGAATCCTCACGGGTGTTTCCCCGCACGGTTCTTCATCCGGATGTAAGGAGATTGTATCAATGCCGATATGGGGGGCCATCACCTGCTGCACCTCCGGTCCCTGGCCCGAATCGACCGTGACGACCCCGGTAACCGTAATCCGCCTGTTGATAAAACAGAACAATTCCTTTACCGGCCTGTAGGAATGGATGAGCCGGGTCCCGTCGGCGAGCACGATTGAAGCAGCCTGCAGGCGCTTCCCCCCGGGAACCGGCTCGACTTCATACCATCCATCGATGCTGACTGTCATACCGTTATACCGCACCACATCGTCAAAACATCTGCATTCGGGAAGCTGCGGACTTTTTTCTTTACCATTCACCCCGCAGCACCCCGCACCGTTCCCGAGTAAAAAAAAAAGAGCGGCCAGCACAATAGTATTCGTCTCATACGGTCATTGTAACCGATCGGGACTCAAAAAGTAAGAAATTAATATAAAATAACCACAAAAAAAATCAAAATATTCTTTGTAATTTCCTGCCATTTTAATTATAAATAAAGTATGTCATTCAAGGAGGTGTTTAATGAACATTAAAAATGCTGTTGATAAGAAATTCGAGTCGATGTCAATGAGGGAAATCCTCAAACAGCCGGTGTCCGCCATTCAGGGAGTCAGCGAAGGGGACGCGGCAAAAATGAAAGAGGCCTTCCGCATCTCCACAGTCGAGCAGTTCTCGAAACTCAGGTTCGCCAAATGGGCATGGGCGATACAGGAACTGGAAAAAACAGAGAAAGAGGGACACGGAGGAAATGCGAGTTTCAATATCGATAAGGCGGTCGACAAGGCATATGAAGGAAAAACCTTGAAGCAGATTCTCGATTCTCCACTTGAAGCGCTTCAGGGATTGAGTGAACGGCAGGCTGCACTCCTCTATGATGCATTTAAAATCAAGAAAGTAAAACAACTTGCAAGCCAGCGGTTTTTCAGTATAGCACGATCCATCTATTTTCTCGCGCTTTGTGAAGATCCTTCTTCGGATCCGAACTCCAAACTGTAGGGATAAGGGCTGTCCGGGAGATTTCCCGGACAGCTTCCATGCATTACTTTAAAAATCCTCTTCACCTATACCCGATGTAACGGATATGAAAAAAAAAATTCGAAAAATACAAAAAAAAACAAAGTGACGGACACTTTCCGGGCGTTAATAGTCAATGTATATAAAAATCCAGCTTTGAAGAGGAGACGACAAATGGAAGTGAGAGAACTCCCCCTGAAAAACCGGCCCAGAGAACGGCTGGCCGCCCACGGCCCGGCTTACCTTTCGGACAGGGAGCTTGTCGCGATACTGATTGGGTCCGGTATCAGGGGAAAAGGTGTTGCGGCCCTTGCCGATGAAGTCGTACGGCTTATCGATACAACCGGGGGCATCCCCACAATGTGCACCCTCAAGGGAATCAGCGGACTCGGAACGGCCCGGGCGTCCGTCATTTCGGCGGCTTTCGAGTTTTCGCGCAGGATACTTTGTCCCGGACATCATAGGATTAGCTTTCCGCGGGACATCCTTCCCCTTGTCCGCCATTACGCGGACAGAAAGCAGGAATACTTTCTCTGCATCTCGTTGAACGGGGCACATGAGGTGATCGCCGCACGGGTTGTTTCGGTCGGGCTTGTCAACAGAACCGTCGTACACCCGAGGGAGGTCTTTGCCGATCCGCTCGGCGACAGAGCGGCGGCAATCATTTGTGCACATAATCACCCGAGCGGTAATGTGATGCCGAGTCCCGAAGACAGGGAGGTAACCGGTCTTCTCAAAAACGCGGGAAAAATCCTCTGCATCGACCTCCTCGACCATGTGATTTTCTCGCAAAAGGACTATTTCAGCTTTCAGGAAAACGGGATACTGTAATCGGGGATTCGCGAATATGTGTAAAATTTGTATTTTATATATATTCTTTCCGTAATTGATTGAAAATTTATCAGAAAGTGCTACCATTTAAGGCAGGTACTTGTCGCCACTACATTAGTAAGGAGGTTTATTATGCAACGAATACTAATTATCCTGGCAATTCTCTTGTTACCGTTGGCAGCGTTTGCCGATTTCCAGATTGGGCCTACAGCATTTTACAACTTCTATGTTTCAGAGCCCGATGATCTGCCGGGTGCGAAAGAACTCTCGGTGAATGATTTTACCTTTGGACTCGATACCCGCTTGAAGCTGAGTATCTTCCAGGCAGGGGCTTTCGCATTCTTCCAGCCCGGGTATGAAGACGACCCAGGCTCCATCGAGCTGTTTACCAATCTTGGTATTGCGCTTGATATATTCATCTTCAGGTTTGGAGTGGGTCTTGGTCCGAACCTAATCGTCTACCTGGGCGATCCGGGATTCGAGGAAACAGTCAACCTGGGGATGAATCTCAAGCTGAGCGGCGAGGTGATGCTCGGCGGAATTTCCATCGGACTCAATTACCTCATGGATATCGATCTCAGCGAAGATTCAGCCGATATATTCAAGCCGGAAAACATCGAAGGGCTTCTGGGTGTATCGGTCCTCTTCAAAATTTTCTAGCAGTTAAAGGTAAACTGTCAGGCTAAACAAGCAGGGCCGTGTTCATTCAAGCACGGCCCTGTTTTTTTTTCAATAAAGTTGTATACGGAGGCATATTTTTCATACGCCCGTTACCGGCAGGCAGAACAAAAGAACACGGTTTTTCTGCTGATTTTATGTAATTGTGTCAGAATGTTACAAAATTTTAACCGTCTGAATATTCGCGATCGCCAGACTTCCTGCAATTTATTATATTATAATGAAATATCTGCGGATCAGTATCCGGCACGGATTTTGCATATTATCTATGAGGAGCTTTCAAGCACTCGCTCGGGATAATGAATATTTCCCGATTGACATAGTAAGGACCGATAATCAAAGGTAACCGAGATTATTGTGTGTCAAAAAGGGTCGCCTCGTATGGGGGACCGGATAACACGCTTAAAGGAGAGGTGTTGTATGAAGGAAAGCTTTATCTTTGACCTCAACAGAATTCTTGAAGAAGTCTTTGAAGCCGCGGAAAACTTCAGGGATGCATTCAAGAACGGTTTTTCCTGTGGTCCCGGGGAGTTCAAGACCGAATTCCACTGGGACGAAAACATAGACTATTATCCTGCATATTCCTACCCGCCTGCAAATGTCTATCTAACAAATGAAAGGGAAATGGTATTTGAGTTCGCCCTTTCAGGACTCGACGACAAAGGGATCGATCTGCAATTCAAGGGGGATTATATGGTTCTATCCGCCCGAGTCCCTGATGAACTCAAGGCAAAGGAGAACGTGCGCTATTTCAAACGGCGGCTTAAGCTCAAGGATGTAAGCGAACAGAAGTATTATGTGCCGGCCAGCAAGTTTGAACGCGAAAAGGTCACGGCTCAATTGAAAAACGGTCTTCTCCGTGTGGTTGTTCCTCCGAAGGAGGATTATTCATCGGAAGAAGGGATCAAGGTAGATATTATGAAGGAGGAAGAATGATGTTATTCGGAATAATAGTCGGTATCGTTATCGGATATATTTTCAAACCGCAGATCGATACGGTCGTGGTTAAGGCCATCAGGTTCATCAAGGACAAGCAACAGAAAGGAAATCACGATAACGAGAACCAGAATTACTGATGACTGATCGACCGTCATGATCGTTCATGATGTATCGGGAGGAAGAAAACCTTTGGGTTTCTTCCTCCTTTTTTTTCTCAAGGAATGACAATCGATGAGGGATCGAACGACGGTTTCGGGAAACGAAGCTCCATATCCTGCAAGGTCGATTCAACAATCGTCGCAACCGCCAGATCACGAAACCACCTCGTTTCCGCGGGAATGATGTACCATGGCGCATATTTCGTCGAACACCTCCTGAAAACCTGTTCGAAGGCCTTCATGTAATCGTCCCACCGTTTCCGTTCCGCGAGATCACCGGGATTGAACTTCCATTGTTTTTCCGTTTTTTCAAGACGCCGTACAAACCGTTTTTTCTGATACCGCTTTGAAATGTGAAGGTAAAATTTGAGAATCCGTGTTCCTTCATCATGAAGCAGCCGTTCAAAGTTGTTGATATGCCCGTAGCGTTTCTCGATCAATGTGTCGGGGACAAGTTTTTTAACCTTCACGACAAGGACGTCTTCATAATGGGATCTGTTGAAAACACCGATATAGCCCCGCGGGGGAAGGTTTCCGTGAATACGCCAGAGAAAATCGTGCGCCAGTTCGGAAGATGTCGGGGCCTTGAATGAAACAGCCCTGCACCCCTGCGGATTAAGCGGACCGAAAACATGGCGGATCGTCGAGTCTTTTCCGCCGGCATCCATGGCCTGGAAAACAACCAGGAGTGATCTGCCCGAATCCGCATAGAGAAGCTCCTGCATGTCCTGCAATTGTCTGATCAGCTTTTTAAGCTTCCGCTTCCCCTCTTCTTTTTCCATCACGCCTTTGTAAACGGTCGTTCTTTTGTTCAAATCCACCTTTTCATCGGGTTTTACGCATAATGTGTTTATATCGTTATTCAAAAAATTCCACTCCTTTATTGCATCACAGCGTTACTTTTATTATAGCGGATCGTATTCTTTTTTCAAGAAAGACGCTTATCGATCATTCATATCCGGTAAATGCCGATTTTCCGGCAATAGTGATCGCCTGGATGATATCGGGTAATTTTATTCCTTATATAAGGAATAATTTGTATATAAAAATCAGACAAAAGTCTGATTCCATTTGGCACAGAACGTAGTAATTTATAATAGAGCCCCGGGGGGTGAGAAGCGGATGCTTATATGATGCTTACTAAAAAAAGGCATTGATAAACGAAAAAAAAGAAGTTGGAGAAAAAATGAATAAGACTGGTAAATCCGAGGATATCGTACTGTTTTCAATAATAATGAAAGAGATCCAGGAAAACAGTATCAATTGGGAATCGGATGAAGAAAATGAAAAACCGGAAAAAGAAACCCTTGTGAACAGGTCCGGCCGAAAACACAATGCGACTGCCGTCTATTAGAAAACCTGCCTGCCGGACCTGAAAGAGTATCCGCCTGAAGCGCCTGTATTCGACAAGGAGCTTCTCATCCCCTCTTTTTTTTGGAAATCCCGCCATATATCCATAATCGGATCGATGTGGAGGAGTACTTTCTGATTCTCTTTACAACGATCCTTGATCGGATTTTTCCCGGGGAGGAAAATCGAAACAAGTTTCAAAGAGGCAGGCAAGTTGTTTTATCATTTCATCCTCTCCCTGCCCGCTTACCTGAATCATGACCATGTCGCCTTTATGCAGTCCAAGGGCGATAATATCCATAATCGAGGTGAGTTCCGTTTTTTCTCCGTCCACCGATAGAAATATCTTTCCGTTATAATGCTCGGTGTGTTTGAAAATCAAGGCAGACGGCCGGCAATGGATGCCGGCTGCATTGCGTATTATTGCGTTCATCTGGACCATGACGGTGACTGATTCCTCCTGATATCGGTGTAATGAAAACGGGAAAAAAATGTCTTCCGGCAAAATATACCTTTTTTTATCACGGTCGTAAACCTCCTGCGGCAGAAAAAACGGTACCCGGATCAATACAATGATGATTTATAGGCGTTATAAAAAACCGGAAAAGCATGTTTTTGGTGATGTCATTTTTTCCGTGTTACCTTTTTTGCGAATTTCCGTATATACTGCAAGGGATATAAAAAACCGGCGCAGGTTGCAGCCGGGTCGTCTGTAGAAAGGCAAATCGGCCTTTATCATCGACCAATGGCCAGTCGTTGATTAAACAGGCCGTTATCGTGAAGCATCATCGGACCCGGCGAAATATCAGGCATTATCACGGTGCAATAAGGGAGTAGAGGAGATGAAGGTAATAGAATTTCCGAAAAGAAAGACAAAAGTGAAGCGGGACGAGTTCGGGAGCGTCTACGATATGTATGCGGATAAAATATATCGGTTTATCTACTACAAGACATATCACAGGGAAATCGCCGAAGACCTCACGGCAACGACATTTCTCAAGGCGCTCGAACATCTGGCCCAATACGATCCTGAGAAGGGAAGCATATCGTCATGGCTCTATCGGATAGCGCGGAATCTGGTCACCGATCATTACCGAGCTCACAGAAAGACTGTCGACATCGACGATGTATGGGATTGCGCGGGGCGCCAGAATGTCGAACTCGACACGGAAAACAGGGAACATCTCAGGGAGCTGCAAAAGGTGATGAAAAAACTTCCCTCGGAACAACGCGACCTTCTCATTCTCCGCGTCTGGCAGGAACTCCCGTACAGGGATATCGCCCAGATTATGGGAAAGAGCGAAGGCGCATGCAAGATGATGTTCATGAGGGTGATCGCCCGTCTTCGGAAACACCTTTCCGTTGCGGCACTCCTTTTTGTTTTTCTTTTCACCACATTTTTCCAAAAAGGAGGAACCATCGTATGAATGAAACAATACATGCAATCTTGAACGACCTTTATGAGGTCGATCCGTCATTGAAGGAAAAGGAGACCGAATTGAAGAAAATAATCGAAAAACTCGTTTCCTCGAAACCGGATGTCACAATGGATGAGGAATTCAGAAAAACACTCAAAAAAAGACTTCTCAGAGAGTTCACGGACAAATCCCATCCGGTAACCGAATGGCTGGGCAGACACGGTATGAAAATCGCGGTGACCGCGGCAGCGGCGGTTTTCTGCGCCGTTTTCGGTTTTGCGGTTTTTATCCCCCTCTGGCAGACCATGAAAAGCGAAGACACGATAAATACATACACCGGGCCGCCTGAAGGGATGATACCCGGCACGGAAGGAATCGTGCCCGATGCGTTCGACGAAGATATACCGGAGCCGAAAGCGGATAAACAGGAGAGTGAAAACCCGGCGGAAGCGGGCGAACGGGGAAGGACGGCATCGAAAGAAACGGAAAGCTCGGGGAGCGCGGTAAAAAAGGAAGAGAAGGAATACAAACCCGATGAAAAGAAGAAAACCGCCGCCCAGGAAGAAAATCCGCCCTCACCCGGCGAGAAGGGGATATTCGCTTATTCAATGATCGACGAAACATCGGGAATGGACATGGAACTATACGAAGCATCCGCGGAAGAAGAAAGGAAGACGGACGAAAGGATCAAACTTCTTTCAAGCGGTGATGAAGCCGATTGGAATACCGAGGAATACGACAGAATTTACGAGAACAGATTTCTGAAAGCGGTCGACAACCCCCTCTCCACCTTTTCCATCGACGTGGATACCGCCTCCTATGCGAACGTGCGGCGGTTTATCACCGACGGCAGGCTTCCCTATCCGGATGCGGTCAGGATCGAGGAACTCGTCAACTACTTTACCTACGAATATCCCCAGCCCTCGGGCGAGCACCCCTTTGCCTTTTATACCGAAATATCCGAATGCCCGTGGAACACCCCGCACCGGCTCATCCATATCGGCATACAGGGGAAGGAGATCCCGAAGACACAGCTCCCGCCGAACAACCTCGTTTTTCTCATCGACACTTCCGGGTCGATGGAAAGCCAGAACAAGCTGCCGCTTCTCAAAAAGGCCTTCTCCCTGCTCGTCGATCAGCTGCGGCAGGAAGACAGGGTCGCTATCGCGGTGTACGCCTCGGCGGCCGGTCTTGTCCTTCCCCCGACAGCGGGAACGGATAAGGGCAAGATCATCGGGGCGCTGGAACGTCTTTCGGCGGGCGGTTCGACCGCGGGCGGGGCGGGAATCTCGCTCGCCTATGAAACGGCGGAGAAGTACTATAATCCGCAGGGAAACAACAGGGTGATCCTCGCGACGGACGGCGATTTCAATGTCGGTGTGTCAAGCGACGCGGAACTGGTCCGCCTGATCGAGGAAAAACGAAACAAGGGCATCTTCCTCACGATTCTGGGCTTCGGTATGGGTAACTACAAGGATTCGAAGATGGAAAAACTCGCCGACAAGGGAAACGGCAATTACGCCTATATCGACACGGTCTCCGAAGCGAAAAAGGTCCTCGTCGAGGAGATGGGAAGCACCCTGCTTACCATCGCGAAAGACGTGAAAATCCAGATCGAGTTCAATCCCGCACGCGTCGATTCGTACCGCTTGATCGGATACGAAAACCGCGTGATGGCGAAGGAAGATTTTGCCGACGACACAAAGGACGCGGGCGAACTCGGCGCAGGACACAGCGTTACCGCCCTCTATGAAATCGTTCCTTCGATTGGAGACGGCGGCGGGACGGAGCTGAAATACCAGGAAACGAGGATAAACGACGGCGCATACAATACGGACGAAATCATGACAATGAAGTTCCGCTACAAAAAACCGAAAGGGGATACAAGCATCCTGATAGAAATCCCCGTTCGCGATGAGGATATCCCGCTAACGGCCTCCTCCGACAATTTCCGGTTCGCCTCGGCGGTCGCCGAATGGGGACTGCTCCTCAGAAACTCGGAACACAAGGCCGATGCGTCCTATGAGCAGGTGCTCGATCTTGCCGGGGGCTCACGCGGAAAGGACGAATACGGCTACCGGGAGGAGTTTATATCGCTGGTTACAGCCGCCATGCGGCTTGCGGGCGAACATCAATAATCGGGGCCGCCTTGCGGCCTTGATTCCTTTTCATCTGAAAGGGCGGTGCGGGAAGCACGGGGACGCCGGAAAGACGGCCCCAAGGAGGCTTCCTTGCCGCCTTTTTTATTATTCTGCGGGTATTACAAGAAGGATTTTTATACGGCCGGAGTATCAGGGAAGATTGGTTTCTGATAATGGATAGATAAATATAATATTCGTTTCACATGTAAAAGTTTAGATTTAGTCTGTATCTTCCTCACCAGTTACCAATCCGAATTCATCAATAAATATATTTTTAAACATCCTTGCTTCACGTTCAAAAGAACCGGCCAACTCGCGTAATGATGCGGCAAATCGTGCGAAACCTTCATTATCGACAGCATATGCTTTTTCCCTCCATTTACCAGCTATTTCCCTTTCCTGTTTACCTTTTGGATCAACTGCATGAAAACCTCTCGAATTGTATACTTCTGTATTGAATCCCCTTCTCATAGGATCGGCATCCTTTTCATTCAGCATTCTTGCAATATCTTTATCAATCCAGAGTCCCTCTTTATCGGCAGGACAATATACAAGCACCTCACCTATCTTCCTCATAGCTACTTCATAATGTCCGGATTCCCTGCACTTTTCTTTTACAATTTCAAGCCATGACTTAAAATATTTTGATTCGAAATTTCCATTTTCATTCATTCCAGGCGGCCTTTTCCAATTATGAAGAAGTCTCCATGTATTCTCCGCAATATTTTTGCTTCCTTCATTTATATTAATGTCATTTTTTTCTTCTTTGCTGGATTTAAACACAAGTTGAATCAATTCGCAGAAAAACCCAGGGTTTGAAGCGAGTTGTTTCTCAAGAAACTTTGGTTCGGCATCGTGATGAGAATCGAGTAAGGGTAAATATGCCCATTCGATTTTAAAAAGATCGTTTGGATCGGCTTCAGGATCGTTTTGAAGTTCTTTAATAAGTTCTATAGCATTTAAAGAATCTATATAAGCCGATGATTCTTCAGAAGATATTGCATTAAATAAAGCTTTCATTGTACGATCCCTATCTAGTGGCAATTTCTTGTATTTTCTGTAACACAGGCAATCAATTGCTTTTTGAGGTCTTCCTGCCTCAATAAGTTTATCGATTGCGAAAACAAGGTCATCATCTGAATCATATGGATTAACATTAACTTTTTTCCAGTATTGATTTTCATCTTCGTTTAGCCATTTTGTTACTCTATGCCATGTATCGATGACAAATGGCAAACACATGAGGAACTGACAATTATGATCCATGGTCCAGTGAGAGCGATTCAACCCATCAACCCATTCCCATCTATATATACAATATCGATTTAATATATACATGCTTATGAAGCGTTTGATTTTTTCTGTCTTATCCGTTAAAAATTCAGGCAACAAATAAGTATCGATTTCGTCATTTGCTATTGCGCCAAGTGCCCATCCTACCTGCTCAGCAGATTCAACAGTATGTGTAAAAGCTATAATCCCATTAATTCCATCTTTATCCATTATTTCCTGTACAGCTTTTTGTCGTTTTTCATTCAATTTATCATTCTGTTCTTGTATATCACTATTACTTTCATAAAGATAATTGCTTCTATTTATAAAAAGTTCTCTGTAACGCCCCTCAGGGCTTTCAGGTGCAATCTTTTTGGCAGCCGCTTCTATTTTTGATACTGAAACAGCATCCAGAGCCCATTGTGTGTCTGCATACCGCCGGTGCTTTCTGGCACATTGTTTCAAACTTATCCAAATGGGCAACCGTTCATTTTCAGGAAGCGATGTTACCTGTTTTGAAGAAATATGTCTCAATATCCTGTCAAAGGATGATTCAGGCAGATTATCAAGATTTTCAACCAAATCCTTAATCCTGGAAGGATCTGTAACAGCCATATAAACAGCTATATCTGCATATTTTTCAACTTGATCCTGATATTCCTTGTTTGTTACTTTGGGTTTCCAATCTCCAGGTATTGGATTACGCCATTGTGGTTTATATGTACTGGATGAAGTTTGATGTTGTTCAGGAAGTAAATTAATGACCAGTTTCCAGGCAATTCCGGGAAATTCTAAAAGGACAGCCTTGAAAGCGGCGATCCTTGTATCACTATTTGCTTTTGTTTGAGGATGCCATGGCAATAAAATCGAAGTTAAGGAATTAATTGGTCGATTGGCCCAATTCCCGCCAGGATCATGAGATGCAAGTTCTCCAAGAATGACACATGTTCGAGTTATATATTCCTCATCCCATGAAAGAGCTTCCAAAGCCCACCATAATCCGGACAGATAATTACTTCCCAATAATCCTTTTCCTTCCTGTGCGAATAATTCATCAAAAGGGCATTCATTTTGTTGTAATGCCTGCTCCACAGCAGTAAGGAATTCTACGGGCGATGCTTCGGCTAATATTGGAAGCAAATCGTTCAGACTTGCCCAGCGTTTCCAACCGGCTTTATCAAAAATTTCTCTTATCGTAAGAACAGCAACAGCTTCCGGTTTTTGTTCCGTACAATTAATCAACGATTTTGATCTTGTGCCCATCAAGGCAAGCCCTTCTGCCATACCTTTACGTATATCACGTGAATAACTCAAAACCTTTCCATGGATACCTGCTGCAAATCTTTATTCTGGTTTTAAATCAAATTGAGGGTCATATTCCGCTAATACCTTGATTGCACATTCCTTGAATGTATCCAGATTATTGCCAAAAATCCTCGAGCCCAGCATATCCCACAGATTTATTCTGTTTTTTATATTCCAGCGTCCGTTTCGAAAATCAAGAGGATTCTCCGATTCATGAAGTATTTCTCTTAATTTGACTATCCATGATTCGTAATTTTCACCTGCAAGTTTGCCGACAATCTCGCAATCCATTTGATTTTGCTCGTTCCATGCACCTGCAATAACTGAGATTGATAATGGAACAGCATATTTATGGTGTGTCCAGTCTGGAGAAATAGATTCAATCTCTGGTTTTGGTAAATCAGAAGGTATTGTATTGATTTCTTTCTTGCCAAAAATGTTTTGTAATTCCACCGGAAGCATATCCATTGTTATTGTGCCTGCATTTTTGTTTGCCGATTGAACCTCATCGACAATTCTTGTCCATATTGATTCTGCATTATCCTGTGAATACTGACCAATTATAGAATGTAATAGTGACAATGTGACACCGGACTTGATGTCAAGGTCGTAACCGATAAGATTGAAATGTTTAAGAAAATCGAAAATAATTTCATTGGGTATATCTTTTTCTTTGTTAGCTTTCTTTAGATTGAGCTTGAATACATCCAGCTTTTTTTTCTTTTGCTTACTGCTAAATCTTGCCAGTTTCACTTTGGTAAAAAACTCATCTGCATTTCCTGAAGCCCTCGCCCATTCAAGTATCGTTCTTGTATCATTGATATCAGTCACACTGAGAGGGCCGGTAATAAGTGCAAAAACATCTTCATTTTTTGTAAAAATATCCGGATTACTATAATCATTCCATGCGGCCTGTATTACTTCTCTAAAAACCTCTTCGCTTTCGGTTATACTTATTGTATGTTTGATCTGTCCAAGAAGTTTTCGTTCCTTACCCGATGTATCACTCATATAAACGATCATATCATCAGTATTGAATCCGGCAAATCTTCCCTGAAGTTTAATCCTGGTAATCGGGCAGCATGGTAAACATGGAGCAAATCCTCCCGTAAGCATAAGCGCAACAAAAAGCGACTGTACGCGTGTTTCGAAATATATGCCACCTCCACCTGTTGAAAAAGGATTGCTTATTTGTTTACTTTCACTACTCAAATACAAGTCTCCCGGGTTAATAAAGAAGTAGCATATAAAAATATTCTCAAAGTCAAAACATCCTGATATATGACTCGAACAAATAACTTCGATTTCGTCTATACCCTGTGGTCTCGACAAGTATATTTTTTTCTATAAAAATATCTATAATATCGTTTGCGGCCTTTGGAGAAAGACGTGTCATTTCCTGTACGTCTTTTGCCGAAACCAGAGGTTGTCTTAATATTCCATGCAACAGGGCAAGTCCCGTTTGAAGCCGTTTTCCCATCTTCATGATATGATCATGCTCGATCGTTTCTTTTAGTGCAATTATTTTCCTTAGTGTCGCAACGCCGTTTTCCGCCGTATCGATAACGCCCGTCAAAAAAAATCTGATCCATTGATTGAGATCGTTTTTGGTGCGTACAAAAGTCAAATTGTCATAATACAATGTTTTATTTTTATTGAAAAAATCCGAAAGATACAACAGAGGCTTCTCCAGGATTCCGTTAGCGACAAGGTAAAGTGTTATAAGAAGCCGTCCAATCCTTCCGTTACCATCGAGGAATGGATGTATAGTCTCGAATTGATAATGGGCAATTGCTATCTTTACCAGATGTGGAACATGGATATCGCTGTTATGCAGAAATTTCTCGAAATCCGATAATAATTCAGGCAATTCAATATGTGACGGAGGAATAAAAACGGCATCGCCGAGACTTACCCCGCCGATCCAGTTCTGGGATTTACGAAATTCTCCCGGTGTTTTTGTTTCGCCCCTGCTTCCGGACAATAATATCTCATGAGTTTTTCTTATAAGCCGGTTTGATAAAGGCAGCTTCTCAAGGTCATTAATTGCCTGGTTCATCGCGTTGACATAATTTTTCACTTCCTTCCAGTCGTCCCTCTTTTCAGGATCGATATCACTTTCTTCGGCAAAGGCTTCCTCGATATTAGTCCGTGTTCCTTCAATACGGCTTGAAATAACCGCTTCCTTGACAATATACATAAGGATAAACATATCGGTATCCGGCACAAGTCGTGAAAATGAGTTCAGTTCGCCTAGTTTTAACGATGCTTTTTCCAAGATTTCGTTTAGCATAGTATCTGTCCAGATAAATGCACGGTTGATTTTTTCAGGCATAAAATACCGATAATTATCTGCCTTTTTATAAATACCGGCCATGAAATCCTTTGTATCCATTTCTTTCCCCAACATAAAATATAGTATTCCATATTTTACTTTACGGCCTTAAAGTAAAATATAGGATTTTATATTTTACTTTCCATGCAGACATGCACCTTCCCATTATACCCACGCGCGTCCCAAAATTGAATGATTCCGGCTCTTTCAATAAGGAGTATGTTACATTTAACGGGTATGATCAAGTATGTTATTCTCATCCGGGAGGGGGATGTAGGTTGAGATAACGGGGACGGAGGTCGAAAACGATTCTGTAATAACATTTTGTTGACGGCTGATACAATATGGTATATAATATCTCGAATGACAGGTTAACGTCCTTCTTTTTACGGGATGAGTTATACAATGATACGTTTACCTTTCATTGATGCAAAAATAAACGGACAACTGAAATACAGTTCGAATATATATCAAAAAAGGAAAAAAAAATGAAACCAGGCGTTGTTTCCCTTTTGATTCTCTTCATTATAATCGTTTTTCCGGGAGTGACCGCCTTCGGGCAGACCTGCGGCGATGCGAATAATGACGGGCGTATCGATATTGTCGATTCCCTTCTGATAGCGCAGTATTATGTGGGAACAAACCCTCCCAATATTGCCCCTGAAAACATGGATGTAAACGATGACGGAAAGGCCGACATTGTGGACGCCCTTTTGGTGGCTCGATATTATATCGGGAGTATAAGCGAATTCCCGGGATATTGCGGGAAGCAGGAAATACTCACCTTTCCCGATCCGGCCTTCGAAAGCCTCATCCGCTTCACCATCAGCAAGTCCACCGGCCATATTTACGCCTTTGAAGTCGAAAACATCACCTCCCTCCGGCAGCGTCAACCGAATATTTCGGATATAAGCGGGATTGAACACCTTCCCGCCCTCGAAGAGATCGTATTCACCGGCAGCACTATCGCCGATCTGGGCCCGCTTTCTTCGCTTGCGAATCTGACGTACATCGCCGTATCAGGCAATGCCGTTACCGACATTTCACCCCTTGCCGGACTCCTCAATCTCAAAACCCTTTATATCGGAAACAACGCCATTTCCGATTTACTTCCAATAAAGAATCTTGTGAATCTTGAATATCTGTCCTGCGGCGGTAATTCTGTCACGGACCTCGGTCCCCTTGCGGGATTATCGCACCTTACCAGACTTTACGCCGGCCACAACCGGATTGCCAATCTATCGCCGCTCTCCGGCCTGACATCGCTTGCCTCTCTCGATGTAGGTTATAACCGTATCGCCGATATAACGCCGCTTGCCCCACTCGTGAACCTGTCCTCGCTTTCTCTATCGAACAATACTATCCGGAATATTGAAAGTCTCAGAAACATGTACGGACTGACAGGATGTGAACTGCAATATAATGAACTCACCGATATTTCCGCTCTTGCCGGGAAAACGGCCCTCACATCCCTTGATCTCGATAATAATGCTATATCGGATATTACCGCACTCGCCGGACTTGTCTCCCTGAGCGAGTTGTCCGTCAACAACAACACTATTGCCGATATCGGCCCCCTTTCGGGCTGCACCTCCCTTACGGAACTGTACATGAACAACAACCGCATCACGCACATCGACGCCCTTGCGGGACTCGTCTCTTTGAAAATACTCGAGATGAGTGACAACCGGATCACGGACATTACCCCCCTTGCCGGACTCTCCCTTATCACCAGCCTGAGAGCGAACAACAACATGATAGGCGACCTGTCCGGTATTGAAGGACCGGCTTCACTGGTGAATCTTTATATGAATGACAACAATATCTCGGATCTCGAACCGCTCAGGCACCTTTCGGAACTGGACAGGCTTTGCATGAACGGGAACGATATAACGAGTCTGGAGCCCTTATCGGACCTTGACGGAATAGCACAGATGGAATTCAGGGAAAACAATATCTCGGATATTACCCCCATCATGACGGGCAATATCTTTTACCTCCACCTCGAGGAAAACAATATCAGCGACCTGAGTCCTTTCAACAACAGCGACCTCCCGTATCTCTGCGAACTGTATCTCGACCGGAATCCGATCACTCGTGTCCGTCCGCTTCGCAGGGTGGGCATCGACCTCGATATCCTTTCCCTCAATGCCGTCCCCATAGAGGACTATGAATCATTTTCGGACTCGAACCTTTATATGATCTGGGCACTGCACCTCGAATCAAACAATATCACGAACCTCGATTTTCTCGAGGGTACCTATTTCACCAATATGTACCTCAACGACAACGAGATCAGTGACCTGAGTGTTTTGAACAAGCTGCTTCACAGTTATACCGGTTTTTATATCGGCGGTAATAATGTGACGGATATAAGCCCCCTTCTGGCGATGACAAATCTCGGCAGACTCGATATTTCCGGCAACGATATCACCGATTTCAGTCCGCTTCTGGAAATGCCCAAACTCATCGATCTCAAGCTTGACAAGTGCGGCCTGACGGATATTTCATTCCTCTCCGGAATCGAAAGCCTCGATTCGCTTTCGATAAATAACAACACTATTACCGATCTTTCGCCGCTTGCGAATTGGCCGTCCCTGAGTTTTTTCCACGCCGCGGGAAACGGGATAACGGATATAACGCCGCTCGCCGGAAACAGAAACCTCTCTATGTGCGATCTCGGCGGCAACAACATCACCGATATCTCGCCGTTAAGCGGCTTTCCGTACTTGTGGAATCTCGATATCCGGTCAAACCGTATCACGGATTTATCCGTACTCATCGACCTTCCGCGGCTCGAAACGGTCAATGTCAGCGATAATCCGCTGAGTGATCATTCCGGTTCCGAGATCATCCCCCTCCTCGAGCAGTATGGGGTGAATGTTGTCCACTGACGCGGAAACCGAAAACACGGGGACGGAGTTCGAAAAAAAATATTTCGGAAAAGCGGGTATCCGGCCGAATCCTTTCGCGGGCCGAAGGCGAGCGGGTTTCTTGATTATTGTAATAAAGTTATGTATACTGAGTTCCGTTCGAACCGGTCAGGGTCGATAATCAGAAAACCGATGAGGAGGAAGCTATGAATCTGAATGAAGCCCGATATTCGCAGTACGCGCTTTCGCGGGAGATGATGGATACCGTGGATGTGGTGAGAAAATTCGATCCCGGAAAGACCATGACGGTTGCCGGAAAGATAAAGGAGGCGGGCAGATTGCTTCTTACCGGGGAGGGGTCGAGCCGTATCTTTCCCGCGAAGAATACCATTCGTAAAGCCCATACGTGGGGGCTACCCCTGAGTATCGCGACCGACGGCTCCCGGCAGTCCGCGTTGTACAATCTCAGGGACTCTGCGGTGTTTTGCGCTTCGAATTCGGGAAGGACCAGGGAAGTGGTGCTGCTCGCAAAAAAACTGACCGCTTCAGGCAACAGGCGATGTTTCGGTCTGACGGCAAACGAGGACACCGTCCTTTCCCGTGAAGTCGAAGAAACCTTTGTTCTCGGCTGCGGATGGGAAGAGGCCGTCGCGGCGACAAAGAGTGTGGTCGAACAGGCCCTTTTTTATCAGTCTATTATCAGTCATATTGCGGGAATGAATATGAAAGAGGGGGTTAAAGGTCTTGCGGAAAAAATCGAGGAGGCTCTGACGCTTACCATCGACGGCACGATCGTCGAGAAGGCGAAAAACGCGCCGGTCATCTATTTTGCCGGTTATAACGACGGGGTCGCGGAAGAACTGACGCTGAAAACGAATGAAATCACCAGAAAAAAATCGGATTTTCTCGAAGGCACCTATGCCGTGCACGGGATTGAAGAGGTGATGGACCCGGATGAAATCGTCTTCGTTGTCGATCCCATCGAAGACGAGATACAAAAGTTCCAGGAGGTGCTTGTCGATGGGGTGGGATTGACCGTTGTGGCAATCGCCGATCACGCGACGCCCTTTCCGACGGTTGTGGTCCCCCGGGCGGGCGAGATGGCCCCGTATGTCTACCTTTGTGCGGGCTGGAATCTTCTTGTCGAAATCGGTCTAGCCGCGGGAATCAACCTGGACAAACCGCAACGCGCCCGAAAGGTAGGAAACGAGTTTATGGGCTGAAGGATGATCAACGGGACGGTCTTCCCTATCCCCGTTTCCGTATATCATCGACAAGCCGCCGAAACTCCTCAGTTTCCTTTTTTACCTGCAGCACGAAGGAGTTATCTTCCGCCGTATGAATCACCGCCTCCATTTCTTCGGCAGAGTCAAAGGTCGCCTGTCTGAAGGGGTTTTCATAATCCTTTTTTCGCGAGAGGTAAACCTGATCGCGGATATACTCCTGGGTTTTCACCGCCTCATCGAGTTGTTCCATCCATAAAGAGGATGAAAGGGAATCCGTTCCAAGAATCTCAAGGAGCGTTGCGAAGGCGTGGGCGCATTTATCGTGCCGATACGCGGCCCAGAGTTCGTCATATGCTTTGTGAATTTCTTCCCAGCTCTTATACATTCCGCTTCCGATATTATCGCAGAGCGTCTTAACATCCTTTTCCTTGATGAGTTGTCCCCCGCAATTGATCCATCCGGCCTCACGGACCGGTGAGAATTTTCTGCCAAGCGCTTCGATTGTCACCGTCTTGTTTTCATCCATGTATGCGAGCAGTTCCTTCATCGCATAATAATGAATCATCCGGCCGTACGCGTGATACCCGTCGCGCGGTTTGAGAATTACTTCTTTCCTGCCGCTTTTCTCCATATACTCACCAAGGACTTCGAGCCCTTTCATTGCCCCTTCCGGCCCGTTAAGGAGTTCTTTTCCCTTTTCCGAAAGCTCATCGCCGTCTTTCCGGTCAAAGGCCTCCCCTTGCGATCTGAAAAATGCCTTTGCCGTCCATATCTCGAGCAGTCTGCGTGCCGTAAATATTTCTTCGATTGTATCCGGGGCAAGCGAATCAAACTCGATATGCTGAACCTTGATCTTCCGTTTATCGCGGGTTCGAAACTTCCATGTGTTTCGCGCGAGGGCATACATGTTATACATCCACCAGAAGGCGGGCATCACTTCGAGGGTATCGTTTCCTTCGTTAGTATTGAGCAGGGAAAAAGGAAGCGGTATATTCAATTCCGCGGGATAGTTCCCCTTTGCGATAAGGACAAACGACACGAAGCGGGACGAATGCTTGAGCGTAGTACAAAGTCCGGGCCAGAATCCCCTTCCGGCCTGGATCTCGCCGTCATTGGCTCGGCTATTGTGGTTCGAACCGACGGTTGCCCCGGCCGCGAGATTACTCTGCCCCATCACCAGCGAAGCTATCAGAAACGAGTTGTTGTGATGCTGTTCATGGGCGGGAAAAATGAGGTTGTGAAGGATTTCACAACACGATACCGTCGAATTGTCGCCCAGGTACGAATGAATGAGCCGTGCGCCGTATTTGAGGTTCGAGTTTCTTCCCATCACAAAACGAACGGCTTTACACCCGTAAAACACCCTGCACCCGTATCCGATAATGCCATTGACGAGTTCCACCCCTTCTCCGATCTGTGTGGGTTCGGCTTCACTCGAGTTGATGGTCAGGTTTTTCAGTTTATTCGCTCCCTTGATATAACAGCACGAACCGATCTTGACATCCTTGATGATCCTGTTGTTTTTCACGACCGTGCAATCACCGACCGACCCGTAATACCCCCTCCGGTTGTCGGTCTGATTTTG
Source organism: Spirochaetales bacterium (assembly GCA_016930085.1). Lineage (NCBI taxonomy): Bacteria > Pseudomonadati > Spirochaetota > Spirochaetia > Spirochaetales > Spirochaetales bacterium. The sequence continues at coordinate 25,644 of JAFGHO010000067.1, read as the reverse complement.
TGTAATTTCCCTGAGTTGTTGCTGTAATGCCGCATGATGCCGGAATTTCAGCCATATATAAGCGTCTGCCGGGATCATTCCGTCAAAGGGAAGCACCGCGCGTCCGCCCATTTCATTCATGAGTTCGAGCCATATTCTGACATTCTCATTCTCCCCTTCCTTGACGATGCCGTTCCCGAATTTTGCATGATCGGTTGTATGCATTTCATTGATATTGAGCAGAATGACATTGTTTCCAATAATATAATGGGCGAGATAATTGACATTGTGAATCGCGCAATTATCCCCGATGTCACATGAAATAATCGTCGAATTGGTGATACCGACGGGCACCTGGAGATTATGGTGCTCGAGGGCGACGTTATCCAGCCGGCCGATTCTGACGATACCGGAAAACAGGCAGTTCTTGACAAGGTGGTCTTCGAAATTCTGTGTGACGAAAATATTGCTCCAGTCTTCGCTCGTATTCCCGTTTTTAATAAGGTTTTCGATTTCTTCCGATTCGAGTCGCCGCCATGGATAATCGGGTTTTCCCAGTTGCTCGTTACGGATATAATACTCGTCTTTTCCTTCCGGAAGAAACTCATCCGGAATGAATTTCCGGCCGTATTCGGCCAATGGCAACACGGTTATTTCATTCATGATTCAACTCCCTTTTCATTGACAGCTTTTTCAATGATTTTATCAAATACGGTCGAGAAAGTACAGCAGTCCCCGACACAAGACGGGATAAACTCTCATATTACTCTTGATTTTTCTCTCATTTCATTGTAGAGAAATGAAAGAGATGATGAAAAGAAACCGGATACTTTTCATAGTCCTTTTGGTACTCTGTATCGCCGTTCCGATCTCTTTGCTGGCCTCGTTCTCGCTTTTCGACCAGGAAGGAAAACCGCCGGGGGCGGAGCCGGCGGATGCGGAACCGGGGACGGAGGAAGACGGGAATCCGGCCGACGCCGCTATATCACATAACGACATACCTCCCATCCACCGGTATGCAATCGGCGACACGATTCACAGTATCGCGGATTCCTATGGAATAAGCGCCGCCGGCATTGCACGATACAACGGCCTGATCGACTCGCGGCTGCTCGCCGTGGGAACGGCACTTTATCTGCCGAAGGGTATCGAACAGCGACGGAATTCCACGTTTCCGGGCGAACCGACAAACCGGACCGGCACGCTTCCCACCACACTCGCCGTCTCGGCGTTCAATAAAAACGGTAACATTCCCCTGCGTGTCGATTTCTATCCGGTCCTCGATGTCCCCGACGATCTCTCCTGTGTGTGGGATTTCGGAACGGGCTATTTTTCCCGGGAGGAACGTCCTTCGTATACCTACATGAAATCGGGCGATTACACCGTCCGTCTGTCCGTCGCCGACGGAAGCGGCCGGGAAGTTCTTTCCTCACCCCTGACGGTCCGCGTGAAAAGAACACGCATCGAAACAAAGGAGGGTCTCCCGTTTTATACGATCGATCATGTCAACGGGAATCTCGATCTTGGAGAAGTGATACAGCGTAAAGAAGCCGGAGCCCCGGCATTCGACATGGAAACGCGGATAATCCAGCGCCCGGTACTACTCAAACAGACTGCTGACGATGTCTTTACCGCGATAGCCCCGGGGTACGCAAAGATAACGCTGACCGGCAGAGAAACGAGTTTCGGCTTTTATCTGTTTGTCAGTCCCTTTCCTTCCCAGCACAGCGTCGAACCGGAGTATGACTGGTACAAGACGCAGTTCGATACCGGGATGTACGGAAACTGCGGTCCCGCCTGCGTAGCTATCGCGCTTCATTGGGCCACGGGGAAGTATATCAGCGTGGAAAAAAGCAGGGAGGAAATCGGCCTTCCCATCAAATCCGGGGCGCTTTCCTACCAGCATATGATAATGAATTTCAACTACCACCGAATAAAAACGGCACTTACCGTTATCGATCAATTCAACGACATGAAACGGATCATCGACTGGGGAAATATCGCGATCGTCAGTTTCAACACGACCGTTCTCTCGCCCGTCGAAGGAGACGAACGGCTGGTGTTTGTCGACCGTTTCTATCCGGACACCACCGGCCACTATATCGTCATCAAAGGCTACAGTCTCGATGAACAATATTTTATCGCCTACGATCCGATCCCCAGCGACTGGCAGGGCAACTCCCTCCGGTACACGGACGGGGTGAGTATGATCGGTCGAAACCGGTATTTCAAGGTCGAAGAAATTCTCCGTTCGATAAAGGGGAAAAACGTCCTGGAGATCGAACGGGAGCGCGACTGAACGTCACTGTCATGAGTCGTGGAACCTGTACACCAGGTTTGCGTGCCGGCGAACGCTCAACATCCTCGTTCGGCCGCCTTTTTCATCCATTACCGCAGACCATTTTACAGACTCATGAGCATATCCGCAAGCTGATCCGCACCGTTTTCGCTGAAGGTATAATCATGATAGTCGCGGATGAGCCGCCCGGGATCATAAAACCTGGTTACGGGGGGATAATAAACCGCTTCCTTTTCGAAAAAACGCGTTTCCCAGAAAGAATTGTATCCCGCGCCGCAGATGATGAGGTCGAAGGCATTGAAATAATCGACGACGGGGAAAAGCCCCCCCCTGTAATTCGTCGTATACACCATCCGGAACCCTTCATCTTCGAGATAGGAATACATTCTTTTCAGTTTCTCGAAATCACCCGGATGCCCGTTGTAGGCGAGCAGGCAGTTTCGTTTATCATCTCCTACCCCGAGTTCTTTCACCGCCCGGTCCCGTGGAAAAATTTCGTCGCGGTTGCGGAGGATAAGGGGATTGACCTCCGTCCCCGGTCCGATAGGCTTTTCGACCGGTTCGATCGCCACGAGGCGGTCGAACATGCAGGGATCAAAGACGATCCTCCGTCCCCCGCGGCAATCGATCGTGAAAAAAGCCTCATCGACTTCATGCCAGAGAAAAATCGTCGTGCACGACAGCGAATCGATAAAAAAATAGAGGGGAAACCAGAGGAGATCGACGAGGAGGATATCCGGGGCAAGCCCGGTGATCGCCCTGAAAAGCTCCGAATCCCTGTATGCATCCGGACCCAGCCGGTCCTCGCCTTCCGGGGGAATTTCCGTATGGGAAATGCCGAAGCGGTCGCAGAGACGGGCCAGGCGGCAGGAACTGAGGACATGAAAATCAGCCGCGATCCCGCCGCGCTTCGTTCCCTGTTTTCTGCGTTCAAGCCCGTTTGCGATCGCGATCCCGCGGACGACCCGACCGGAGCCGGTAACGCCTGAGGTATAATAGAGAATTTTCATGGGTCAGCATTCGTAAAAATTAAAGAAAGCCCTACCGTCGACCGCCGTCGATGGATTTGTCTGCCAGCCTGTTCCGTTTATATCATCCATAGATACGATTTTATTCATGCCGAATGTATCGTCGATAACGGTGATCTTCTTGTTGAGAATGGCGACGAACATATACGGCCCATAGAACATTCCCTGCGATATATCGATACCTGCCGCGGTGTTGCCATATCCGTCGATAAAAGAAAGATATTTATCAAACAGGAGGATCTTCGACCCATCGGCCCCGTTCAGGTTTGATACATAGATACGGTCGTTCCTGACAAGGGTATCCCAGGGTGTATTGAGTTGGCCGACCATTGCATCGGTCACTTGATCGACGATATTCATAGTAAAGGGATTGTAATAGAAAATGCCATAACCGCCTGCCTGCGGCGTACCGGCGATATAGAGAAAACCGTTATCGTCAATATCTATTCCTCTGATCTGCCCGATGCCGGTCGTTGAAAGTGGAAGGACAACCGTATTTTCCCGAATTGGACTGCTAAAGAGGTTGATGCCGGAAGTATAATACACCAGACTCCTCTCCATATCGACGGCAACCGCAACGATTCCAAAACCCGTATCCGGATAAAAGACCGGAGCGGCCCCCAATATATTGTCGATCCTCACTACCCGTCCGTAGCCGGTTGAAGCGTAATTGTTCGCAATATATATCCTTCCTCCCCTGTCAAAAGCGATATCATGGGGCTTAAAGTAATAATCGCTTGCCATACCGATCGCAGTCCCATAGAGTTCCACTCTTCCACCACCGCCGATGTTATCAAACTGTATTACCCTTCCATATTCATCTCCCGTTGTACCGATATAATCCGGAACCACCAGTTTTGTCTTTACCGGCTTCATCCGGACAGCCACCACTTTCACCTGTCCCGGTTTGAGATCGGTCGCGACCTTGTCCCCGAAGGCGAGTACCGCGCCGGGGTCCGCGGGATCGATGTCGAGGGCGACACTGATGACCCTGTCCCTGCCCGCGGGAACGCCCACGGATACGGCCATAAGACCGGGGGGGAAATATTTGTCGATGACCTCCATCCCCGGCCCGGTAATGACAAGCCGGATGCCCAGGACCGAACCGGGAAGCGGGGCGCGGCTTTCCCCCCTGACCATGGCGTTCACATCAAGATACAACGCGGCGTCTTCACTGTTCACGATATAACAACCGGACACCATGGCCAGTACAATCAGCATAATGCCGGCGGTATATATTTTTTTTCTTTCCTTCATGTCCTTCACCTCAATCTCCGGAAAAACCGGTACGGGAATCGTTGATCGGCCGGATACCATACGATTTTCAGTTCGTCTAGTCCCCATCGATAGTATCCGTCACCCACACAAACGCAACGACGACCAGTGCCTTTGTCATGATATCAGGAGGCAGAAGGCCGGTGAGTCCTGTTTGCGGATTGACGAGTGCCTTCCTGATTTTATCCGCCTCACGTAATGAAGGCGGCCTGAACTTCGGAATATCAATGACATCCCCCTTGCTCATATACCGTTTCTGTCCGTACAGGTTGACCGCGACACCGCTTCCGGACAGAAAGGTCACCCTTCTCCCGTCGAATATGACCATCGAACCCCTGACGGCCGCCGTGGACACGACGCTTTTCAAGAGAAAATCATTTTTGATTCCTTCACTGCTTTTCACCTCCGCCTGGACCTTCCCCACATTGAGAAAGAGTTCGGTGGTGATGGTTCCCTCTTTTTCGACAAGCTCCTCCAGGGTCATTCGTGTAAGGGGCCGGGCGATCACGGTCGAGGGACCCAGCTTTAAAACGGCCTGCGAATTAAACCCGGTCGATATCATGGTGCCGTTTTCAAGCGTCATGCCCGCCTCCGCTTTCGTCCACGATTTTTTCGGCGTTTTGATTTCAACCTTGCCCTTGACCTCTTCAATGGTAGCGCGCACATCCCCCGCGGCAAAGCCGATGACGCCGGCGAGCACTAAAATAATAAACGACAATCGTTTCATGAATCAGCCTCCTTTATAACCCGACTGAAAGCTCGAACCTGGCGGCCATTTCGACATCCCTGCTTCCTTCGAAAGCCCCGCCGTCTGTGTTATCCGGGATGAAACAACCGGCGGAAATCGAGCAGCCGACATCGGAAAGCACTCTCATATTGATGGTTGCGTCGATCTCCATCCCAAGGTACACGGCATCCGAATCAGTGTTCAAACCCGCTTCTGAAATAGGACCCGCCGTCGGACGAAGAAAAACCTGGGCGGTGAGTTGCGTCTGGAAGTTCTGCATGAAATCGCCTTTACCGGCAGAAAGGGGTTTGATCGACCAGGAAAGTCCGCATACCGCGATATTCGAAAGCTGCGGGGCGAAAACAAGCGCGACCGGTTCATGGGCGATCGGTATAAACTGATTCGCCTCCCCATCGGTATTTCCTTCATAAAAATCCGAGAAATCCGCGTCTCCCGACGCGTACAACGCGGAAACACCAAGACGGGAGTGAAGCAGTTCATCGAAATACACTCTCATCGATAAGCCTGCAAGAAAGGAAAAAATCGGTTTATACTGATATAACCCGATCCCGCTTATATCCCCGATAAAAGAGAGCATGCCGCCGGTACCCGCATACCCGAAGATATCGTAAAAAAAAGCGGGCCCTATTCCACCGGAAAGCCCGGCCCCGGTATATACGGTATGAAGGTAGCCGCCGGTCGAAGCGTCGTAGGTCCCCGCGCCCTCCTCGATGAGTCCGTCCGTTCTCAGATCGATCTGCCCCAGGAAGGACGCGGTAATCGTATGTTTCGGAAAGAGTTCCGGAAAGGCGATTTGCAGCATCCCGACTAACCGCGGGGGCGCCAGAATAACATCAGGTTCCCCCGTATCAGAGATATCGGCCTTGCTTAGACTGATGGTCGAGTACGGCTTGAGAAGCAGTCCCGCGTACCCGGCGAAAAATGATATTTCGGAACCCGCGTTCGCGAAATCGAACCGGACCCCGTCGAGTTTGTGATTAAGGACACAACCCGTGAAATCGGAAACGGGAAAGCGCCCTCCCCTCACGGAAAACAAGCCCGTGTAATCCCCGAAAAAAAGCGTCCGGTACTCGAGCATCATATAATCGAGATCGATATACAAGGGAATCTCGAAGGTATAAATGTACACCCCCTGGAGTGCAAAGGAGACGTGCTCGCTTTCATATGAAATCCATGGCGATGCTTTACCGAGGTAATTGCCGGAAAAGACGGCTTCCTGAGAGATTGTCACTATGTTGTCGGCGGTAAGCCCGTAATCTATAGCCGCGGCAGGAAGCACGAGCAGGATGAACAATCCGCAGGCAAGGATCTGTTTCACCGGTATCTTCATCCTTCATCCTCCTTCAATGCGAGTACTCCGGCCAGCATCCTGAGCGCCTCTTCTCCAGAGACGGTTCTTCCGGGATCGGCGGGCTGTTCGATAAGCCCCCGGTAATCGAGTTCCCGGTAGGCGTAACGGGGTGAAGGAAACAGGGTATACATCAATCCGCCCCCTTTCATCAAGGCTTTCATAAGCAGAAACGAATATTCATCGAGGTGGATGGGTTCCTCCGGAGACTTTCCTTTTATTCCCCATTGCTGTTCCAAAAGGATACCGACCGCCTCCTCGACGGACACACCTTCCCCGATCAGACCGGCACCCGCTAAAACGATGTAAACGGCATTACCGAACGATACACTCTCTTCCGAAAGCAGCTCATCGAGCATCTCGTTCGATTGCGCGGAAAGCGGAAAGATTCCACCAAGCAGCATAATACAAACCAGACAATACCTCTTTTTTTTCATACCCTTCCTTTTATGGTAAATACATTAGCTTATAAATTTACTATAAAACAAAATGTATATCGTAGCAAATAAAATCAGTTTTTTTATTTCTTTTAAAAAATCAATGCACATTACACTTTTTTAGCGTTATACAATGTAGAAGAACAATTATCCAGGGAGTGTTACATGATACAAGCAAGAAAGCATGAATTTCATATTATCATGACAGACACGATGATAGCGAAGCTGCTAAACGTGCATCTTTTCGGTTCGAGGTATTCTTTATCCGGTGTCATTGTAGGAATCATTTCTCTTATCGATCCTTTGATCATCACGGAGCATCGATGGGGAAAACAAAGGATGAGCCGGTATCAACCGGTATCAGATAACCCGGACGAAAAACGTGTACACGCTCATGTGTATTTCACGGAAGATGAGTATAGAAAGATCAAGATGCTTCACGCGGACTTGAATTGTTTTAGTATCGCCCAATTGGTGAGGTGGTTATTGGAGTTGTTTTTGGCACTGATAGAGGAATTTGGAGATAGACTGATCGAAGAATTAAAGAAAAGATTTCAGCAATGGAGTACTGAGGATAATCGCATACAACAAAATCATCGAGGGAATTTACGACAATTGTCTAAGATAATTCAACATCTACCAGGTCGAAATAGATTGTTATCCATATATACAAGTCATTATACACCTTTTTGGATACTACGTCTTTAAAAACCATAACCACCAATACCGTTCGGCCGAAATTATCTCGTAAAAGCTGCCTTTAATCCTGCGATTATTTCCTCACTGGTTTCATTATGTTCATGAGTGGATGTATACTACCGCTGTTGCCGCATCTCGCTATTTCTTACGCTTGAGATCCTTAAGCCGGAAATCTTCGATCATACCCCGGATATACGCGATAATATCCATGAGCTGCGTTTGTTCGGGCTTCGGGAGGGTCGAGGTGGTCTGAAGGATCGTCGAAAGGGTTCCAAACATATCATGCAGGATGAATGCGGATTCGAGGATGTACTCCTTTTCCTCCCACTCGATTGCCCGGTAATCCCGCGGGAAGCGGTTCAGGTACGCGACATATCTGGAAAGCTGTGAAGGAATCGAGGTTTTCCCGCCATAGGCGAGGACCCTCAGCCTGGATTCCTGATTTTCGATGGTTTTTACGCTGAGATTACCCTCAATATGCCTGCTTAATCCGTGCAACATGGGAATATGGGTTTCATAGATCGTATTCAAGGCCCCGCTTAAATATTTGATTTCCTCGTTCGCGTCGCGGTGCACTTCCAGATGGGGATATTTCCTTATCTTCTCAAGATTTTCCAGAATGATTTTATCCGCAAAATTTCGCCTTTTACTGTCCTCTTTCGGTTTGCTGTGCGCGATTCTATCTTCCTCTTTCCTGATCAGTTCCTCGATCACACTAATTTCGGCGAGCAGAAAATTGGAAATATCATAACCCTTTTTCAACGTGATCATATACCTGTTTTCGAACTCATCCTTCAATCTACTCGATTTGAAAAATGTCTTGCAGTAAAAGGTGTATTTTGTCCGAATCTTCGCGACAACATCGGATATTTCTTCCGGACTCAATTTTCTGTATCCCATATTTCTTAATCGCTCCTATCAAGGTTATCGTCAATTATCGTGAAAAAAAACAGATCGCTTTTCCGCCTTAATACCGAGGGAATCACCGGCTTTGATGCACTTTTTTTACCGCATCGATGAAGGCATTGACCTTATCCGGATCTTTTTCTCCCGGTGCGCTTTCGAGTCTGCTCGACGCGTCGACAAGTTCGGGAGTAAACCGCTGCATAATTTCTGAAATCGTTTCCGGCCCCATGCCGCCCGCAAGCCAGAGAGGTCCCGCCTTTTGCACCTCCCCGATAAGGTCATGGGGAATCTGTTTTCCGGTACCGCCCCTTGCGGCAGATGAAAAAGCGTCGATAAGTACCCGCGGACATCGATAGTCCGAAATCCGTTTACAATCATCTGCATCCCGTATCCTGAGGGCCTTATAGTACGGGAAGGCCATGGTATAACACTCATCTGGCCGTTCGTCCCCGTGAAACTGCACGGCATCAAGAAGCCCCCTTTCCAGAAGGCCGCGAACCCGGCCGTCGAGTTCGCGGCTTCCCCGGTCGGTGACGACAACGGCCACCTTCAAAATATCACAATTCCCGATTTTTTCGAGCAGCGCCGGTTCCGCCATTCTGGGGGAGGGCGCAAACACAAAGCCGAGGATATCCGCCCCGGCATCCGCCGCGTGGTACGCGTCGTCTTCACGGGTGATGCCGCAGATCTTCACGTACGGCGGCCGCGCGCCGTACAAACGGGTCCAGAAGCGACGCGATGTTCCCGGGAAAAGACTTAAAATTTCATCGATGAGTCCGGAATTTTTCACGACCGCCTCACCGATCAACAGGCCGCGGAAACCGGAGGAAAGCGGAAGCGCGGCATCCTCTTCCCGTAGAATACCGGATTCGAAGATCAGCGAGGTCGGCCATGTAATATGAGGTTTCAGCCGTAAGGGAATGGTGAGATCGATGGTAAAGGTGGTCAGGTCCCGTGCATTGATCCCGGTAAGCACGGGCCTGACGCCCGCCGCTTTCGTGATATCGTTTTCGTCGTGAACCTCCAAAAGCACCTCCATCCCCAACCCTTTGGCTTTCCGGTACATCGTTTCGAGGGCATCCTCATCTAAAATGGCGGCGATAAGAAGCACGGCATCCGCGCCCGCGCGGTAGCTGACCTCGACATCCTCTTTCGAAAAGAGAAAATCCTTTCGAAGCACGGCGAGATCGGGAAATGTCCGCTTAACCCGGATAAGATCGGAAAGTGAACCGGCAAAATAATTGGGTTCGGTGAGAACGGAAACGGACCTGATTCCCTTACGATAATATTGTTCGGCCTGTCCGGCGGCGTCGAGACGGAGTGAAATATCTCCTTTTGAAGGCGACTTCCGCTTTATTTCACAGACAAGCAGCGGATCGCGGACAAAAGGGACGACGGGCACCTCCCTTTCTTCCGGAACGTCTTCCCCCATCGTGAAGCCTGTCTGTGTTACCATATTTTTTCGTTTTTCGACAATTTCCGTCAATATATCCATGCCCGATCCTTTCTTGACAATCATCTTCGGGGTATATTTCAGCACCTGACCTGTCGGGATGTATCTACCGGAAGCCGGTACACGGCAACCAAAGCCGGCCGGTGTTGTCCGGGGAAGGCAGCGTCATTCGAATGGGGAAGACGGGTTATCTGCATCCGTTTATATATGCACAGCCATCGGCGCCCTGAGTTTCATATGACCTGAAGCGGGCTACAATGACTGACTCGTTTCAACAATCCGGCTCAGTTTTTCCCTGACCTTCCCTTCCACAAGCGCCTTCATCGCCCTGTCATACCCAGCTTTTATCGAATCGGTAATACCCGCGATATACAGGGCGGCCCCGCTGTTGAGAAGAACCGCGTCCCGTACCGCCTCGAGCCTCACACCGGTAAGAAGTTCGCCGGTAATCTGCGCATTGACACTCGAATCTCCGCCTTTCAATTCTTCGGACCGGTATATTGTGAGACCGATATCCCTCGGGTCGAAAATATACTGTTTTTCATCGCCGGACTCGGTTATCTCGACCACCTTTGTGGGAGAAGAGACCGATATCTCGTCCATCCCGTCAAGGCCATGGACAACCATGATCCGCTTGACGCCAAGTAACCTGGCAGCCCGTGCCACCGGCAGGCAGAGATCGCTTGAATAGACACCGATCAACTGGTACTGGGCGCACGCCGGATTCGAAAGCGGACCGATAAGATTGAAGATTGTCTTGAGCCGCAGTTCACGCCTTACCGGCCCGGCATATTTCATCGCTTTATGGTAGAGGGGCGCAAAAAGAAAAGTGAAACCGGTCTTTTCGATCAATATTTTTGCGGCATCGGGCTGTAATTCGATATTGATTCCCAGTTCCTTGTAATAATCGGCACTCCCGCTTTTACTGCTGACCGCACGGTTGCCGTGTTTTGCGACATGGGCCCCGCAGGCGGCCGAAACGATCGCGGCGAGCGAGGATATATTGAACGTCCCCAGTTCGTCCCCCCCCGTCCCGCAGGTATCGAGAACCGGAAACGGGACATCCAGCACTTTTCGTTTCTTTCTGAGAATCGACGCGCACCCCGCTATCTCTTCCGGACTGGGCCCTTTTGCGTTGATGGCCACGAGAAATCCGGAAAGCTGGATATCGGAAAAATTACCGTCGGTCACTTCATCCATAAATCCTTCAGCTTCCTGGAAACTCATACTCTGACCTTCGATGAGACGTGCCAGACAACCCCTCGTATCAAAGGCCTCCCGCTTGTAGTTGAGAAAATTTTTGAGAATGCGTTTGCCGAATTCGCTGCCGATCGATTCCGGATGGAATTGTATTCCTTCGATCGTATATTTCTTGTGGCGAAGTCCCATAATCTCACCGTCATTCGCGAAGGCGGTAATTTCAAGAGATTCAGGCAGTGTGTCCTCCCGTACGGAAAGCGAATGGTAACGGGTGAAACGTGCAGGAGATGGGACCTGCCTGAAAAGACCCTTTCCGTCGAGCATGATATTTTCGACCTTACCGTGGACGATCCGCCGCGCCTGCTTTATCTTGGCACCGAAGGCGACGCCGATTACCTGATGTCCGAGACACACTCCCAGGATGGGTACCTTGCCGGCAAAGTGTTTGACAACCGGAATCGAAATACCGGCTTCCTCAGGCCTTCCCGGGCCGGGTGAAATAATGATCGCCTCCGGCTTGAGCCGCTCGATGTCCTTCATATCCTTGACCGCATCGTTTCGAAACACCTTAACTTCTTTTTCCGTGATCTCGGTGATATACTGAAAAAGATTATAGGTAAACGAATCGTAATTATCGATCAATACAAACATATCACACCTCTACTCCTACCGCTTTCCCGAGTGCCCGCAATTTGTTCGAAGTTTCCTCGTACTCTTTCTCCGGTACCGAATCGTACACGATTCCCGCCCCTGCCTGGAGGACGAGAAGATCCTTTCTCTTGAACGCACTCCGTATGGTAATGCACGAATTGAGATCGCCGCCGGGTTCGAGCCAGCCGACGATACCGGCGTAAAAAGACCGTTTTTCCGGTTCCAGGGAATCGATAATCTCGATGGCCTTTATCTTCGGGGCACCGGACACGGTCCCTGCCGGAAATGTCGCCCGCAGCGCGTCCGCCCCCGTTTTGTCCTTTTCGAGGATTCCTTCCACCTGCGAAACGATATGCATCACGTGGGAATATTTTTCTATCACCATACTTTCAGTCAATTCGACGCTTCCCGGCATACAAACCCGCCCGATGTCGTTTCGGGCAAGATCGACGAGCATGAGGTGTTCGGCGAGTTCCTTTTCATCCGAAAGCAGATCCTTTTGCAAAGCGATCTCCTCTTCCTCGTTTTTCCCCCGTTTTCTCGTCCCGGCGATGGGCCGGATCTCCACCTTTTTATTCTTCACTTTCACATGAACCTCGGGTGAAGAACCGAAAATCTGGAAGGCGTCAAAATCAAGACAAAAAAGATACGGCGACGGATTGAGTGCCCGGAGATTCCTATACGCTTCGATCGCGGGAAGTCCGGTTTTTATATATACCCGCCTCGAGAGCACCCCCTGGATAATATTGCCGCAGATGATATGTTTTCTCACCTCCATAACGCCCTGGAGAAACCTGTCCCGCTCGCCTTTGACTTCCATAACCTCCGCATTATAGGTACCGGGCGATGAGGTCATGAAATTGAAATCGAGATCATTTATCCGTTTTTCAATTGACGCAAGTGTCGCTTCGAGATCGATCTTTTTTTCATTATAATTGAGTCCCAGAAGAAAAATCGAGTCGGTATAGTGGTCGAAAATAAGGTACACGTTGCCGACGATAAAAAAAGCGTCCGGAATACCGATCCGGTCCGGTTTGTCGATGAGGCGGATGGTATCGAATTTCGACGCGCTCTCATAGGTAATATATCCGATTCCCCCCGAAGGAACCGGAAAATCGTAGTCGGTGGTTTCATGCTGGTTGGCGATATAAAGAAGGACATCGAGAATATCGCGGGCCGGGGTTTTGATCATAAAACGCTTGCCGTCACGGTCGATATAAATACCCTGTTTTGTTTCGAATACCCGGAAGGCCTCGTTCAGCAGAAGGATGGACCATCGCTCGCGCCCTTTGTGAAAGGAAGCTGATTCCAGAATGACTTTTGCCTGGAGTTTCAATGCAAGGGAGAAGGGCGTAAATCGTTCACCGGGGATAATTTTGAGAAGGCCCTGTTTTAATGGTACTGTCGTACTCAAATCGTTTCACCTCGAATACTGTGAAAATATCTCGATCGTTTATTACTCACTTCGTTCGATCCGGCATAAAGAAGTTCTTATACGTCGCTTTTACGACTGAAGGGGCTTTTCGTCTCAAGGCATGGGGATGAACTTTCTGGCTGATCACTTTTTTTGTCTGACGCATTCTGAAAAACCACTTCAGTTTTTTTTTCACGCAGGCAAACAATAACTTTTTACGGTATCCCTGTCAAGTGCGATTTCATCCTTTTCGCGTTCTCAAGACGGGCAATTCAAAATGACATAACCGGCGGTAGAGTGACGAGGAACCCGTTCGAAGAATTTCGAAAACCGTTTGTTTAACGCGTTTATTCAGCCGGGCCATATTATCGATCTCTTCTTTTATTGACGAAAACGGCTTCGTGAGTTTTGAAAGAAGGTAGGCCCCATAACCGAATGAAGAAGGTTGAGCCCGTATTTTGAGAAGATAATCGATATGTTGCAGCAGCACGATTACCCTGTCGTTTTCATCGAGCAGCGTATCAAAAAGTCCGATGGGAATGCGCAGCGGCATACGGTATCGCGATGCGATCGGGGCAACCCGTCCATGAACCATATCGGTATACGAGGATACCGGATTTCCCCATTCATCGTTTCCGTAGACAGCGCGGTATTTCTCCGGTATGTCCGGAAACGACGACCGGATCGTGTTCATGAAATAATCCCCCTGCCGCCCCCTTTTCATGGTCATCGGACCGAAAATAACAAAGTCGGCCCCGGCTTCGGCGGCTTTTTTTACGGACGCTTCGATCAGGTCTTCCGTATCGGTGACAAAAGGAACGACGGGAAGCAGGAACATGCCGCACGGGATGCCTTCCTTTTTCACCAGGGCCATCACCTCGAGCCGTTCTTTCGGAGAAGGAACGCCGGGTTCCAGGAGCCGGCCGAGTTTTTCATCGACAGTTGAAAAACTGAAGGACACGATCGCACCGCGCTTTTCATGTATTTTTCTAATGAGTCCGATATCTTCCGCCACGGACGTGGATTTTGTCAAAAGATGCACCGGGTGGGAAAAGTCAAGGCAGAGGGAGAGGGCCTGCCGGCAAAGCCGGTATTTTCTCTCGACCGCCTGGTAACTGTCCCCCACCCCGCCCCCCATAAGAAAATAAGAAGCTCTGAAGGGTTTTCGTTTTCGCGCGGGATCGAGTTCGCGGCGCAATAATTCGATCGCATTCACCTTGACATCGATATCGTGTCCGAACTCGCCCTCGACGAGGTATTTTTCACTTCTGCCGTCACAATAGATGCAATTATGAACGCACCCACGGTAGAGGTTCATTCCGTAACGTGAAATGAACCAGGAATCGATTGTTTTATATTTCCGCAGTATTGTTTTTGCGGTCACTTCCCGGATATTCATTTTTTTTCAAGGCCCTGTTGGCGCCTGCATTCGTAAAGGAGTATCCCGGCGGCAACAGATACATTCAGGGAATTGATATGCCCCCGCTGCGGGATGCCGATAATCGCATCGCATGCTTCCCGTACCAGCCGTCTCATCCCCTTTCCCTCGCTTCCAAGGATTATTCCGATTTTTCCGGTAAGGTCAACATTATAAACGGGCACGCCCTCGGCATCAGCCCCGTATATCCAGAATCCGTCTTTTTTCAAAAGATCGATTGCATGCACGAGATTCGCCACAACCACCTGGCGGACGTATGCCGAAGCACCCGCGGAGGTGACATGAACTACACCCGTTTCATGCGCCGACTTCCGCTTCGGGGCGATCACACTGTCAACCCCGAACTGGTCTGCGCAACGAAGAATGGCCCCGTAATTATGAGGATCCGTTATCCCGTCAAGGAGGAGAACAACGGGATGGGGGGAATCGATTTCGGCAACAAACGACCCCTTTTCAACCCGTTCTTCCGGAATACCTTCTATAATCAAAAGAAGACCGCGGTGTTTTTGCCGTTCGCATCGTCTGTCGAGTTCATCCTCACTTACCTTTTGCACGCGGATACCTTTCCGTTCCGCCAGTGCCATGATATGACCGCACCTTCCTTTTTCCCTTGAATAAAGCAGGCATGCCTTCCCCGCCCCTTTTTCAAGCCGTTCTTCAATCGAATGATACCCGAAAATGATTCTATCCATATCTCTACCATTGCGTGATAACATCGAATTTGTCAATTGTGTTCGGGCACCGGAGAGAAAAAAGCGGTACGGGATTGCCGGAATTCTTACCGGGACATCGGTTATCGTGAAGCTTGAAACGGGGAAAAGACATGGAAAAGGTGAGTGTGGTTTTACGGAATTATCGTTACCCCTCGGCTTTTTCGATAAGCTTATTTATTTTCTCCGCGAGACTCTGAAGCTTGTCTTTCCTTCTCAGCCTAATCCTGATCCCTTTTTCCCCGGCAAGAACCTTTGAGATCTCCATATCGATTCTGTAGACCGGTCCGGCTATTTTATGGGAGTAAAAGATTCCAAGCACGGAAATAATGATCATAATGATGATATTATTGAAAAGAACCGCGGGGAGAACGATCTGAATACGATTGACGGGGGGAAGGGGTTCCGTCGTCTTTACCGGATCGCCGTATTCATCAAGGATGTGATTCCCGTCGTTATCGACTGCATCGATCTGCCTGTAAACGATAATAAACTCACTGAAAATATTTTCTCCCGCTATATATGAAAACCAGTAAAAGAGACCGACACCGACGGTAAAAATGATTAAAGATATCCCTATATAAAGAAGAAATGTGGCAATAAACCTGAACTGAAACTTTTTGTCTATGACATATGTTTTTCTTTTGATAAACGTTTTTCCCATATCGCTCTTCCTTACCTCCTCTTTTCAGGCCTGTAATATATAATGAATAAAGAATAGTCATAGAGGCTCACTTATATCATTATATAGTCTTTGCGAAATTGCAAGAGTTTTTCGGTATTACTTTGGTCAAAATCCTTTTTTTTATGGATTGACTGCCTTCAGTGCCCCTCGATCACGCCGAAACGATGTGTTCACGCCGGGTCCATTCCGATCATGGACCTCTCCTTCT
This sequence comes from Spirochaetales bacterium, assembly GCA_016930085.1. Lineage (NCBI taxonomy): Bacteria > Pseudomonadati > Spirochaetota > Spirochaetia > Spirochaetales > Spirochaetales bacterium. The sequence continues at coordinate 9,166 of JAFGHO010000067.1, read as the reverse complement.
TGACACGCTCATGAGACCCGATACCGGTATGGTCCCCGTCATCGATGATCTAAGAATCACATTAAAGCGGTGCACCCTGACGGGCGCGCACAAAAAAAAGCAGGATACCTCACCTGCTTTTATTATGAGCCGCGAAGGATTCGAACCTTCGACCCACGCCTTAAAAGGGCGTTGCTCTGCCTACTGAGCTAGCGGCCCGTTTATCCTGCTAACGATATAGTGTGCCGGGAATTTTTACGGTTACTGTTATAAAACCCGGGTCAGCTTTTTTAAATCATAATACAAGGTTCTATATACCAACTTATCCGTGACATGTCAACACTTTTTACAGGACCTCACCACATTATTTTAAACATTTTCTCTGAAAGGACTCATACTACCGCGATTGACATCCCGTTATAGTGTAAAGTCGAATCCGATTATCATGTTATAGGCCGGTCTGAATGACGGTTCGGTTGAAAGCTCGCTCCCGAATATCGCTACATCGATCGTGAAGAAGGTCAAATCAACGCCGAGTCCGGCCCCCGGCAATCCCTCCGCGAATCCGGCCCGAAGACTGATAATATCGAGGATGTGCCATTCCAGCCCCAGCCCGAGATGGAGAAACCAGTTTCTTGCAGTTGCCGGGTGCGTGAGAAAATCGAGGATATCCGTATAATCGAGATACAGGACCGGTTCTCCGAGATAATAGTGTAGCCTTCCGAGGGGGAGGGCGAACCTGATACCAAAGGAAAGATCGCAGGGAACGGTGCCGTATTCGGATGCGGGATCAGAGAAATCTTCGAGTGAATCAAAGCGGAGCCGCCAGGTCGGGGTATAGGCGTCGCGGGCAACGAGTCCGATTGAAAAAATATCGGCTATCGTATAAAGCAAACCGATATCGAGCCCCGCGCCGCTGCTAATGTAAAAATCCCCTTCGAAAAGGAGCTGCAAGGGGTCGGAGGTCGCCGTTTCCATGATTTCGAGCACGGACTGGATCAGACTGGTTGTCGAACCGCGGCCCAGCGCCTTCAACTGCACCCCGATATCGAGGGTGGTTTCTCCGATCGGAACCCTGAACGCGTAACCGGCCGTCAGAAGGAGATTTTCCAGAAACGAAAACTGGAGGTTGTAGGAGCCGCGCGTCTGAAACTCGATATCGGCCCAGTTGAAAATACCGAAACCGAATCCCCCCCCGATATAGGCAAAGGAGATAGGACCGACAAGTTCCATCCCCGCGTAGATGGTGGTCAGCAATTCCAGAAGCTCAGAGTTTTCCGTGATATCCGAATCCTCCAAAAGCGCGCCCGTGACATCGAATACCGGACCCGTCAGATGCAGGGTCAACTCGGAAAGGAGGAATCCGGACTCCGCGGTCCGCAGACCGGCGGGATTATGGAAAATGGTCCGGTGGTCGTCCGTCATAGCGGCGTGCGGACCGCCCAGAGAAGCGGACCGGGCGTTCGAGGGGACAAGGGAGGGCTCAATTTCTCCCGAAGCAAAGAGACTGCCGATTCCCGCAATAAAAAGCAGCAATATAGCATATAATAGTCTTCTCGTTACCATACGAACATCCTTTGCTTTATTGATCACGGAGTAAGGAAACATTCCATTAACGTTAAGCCCAGTTCCGCGTTTACATTATTAATTGCAGTCAATCCCGCCGTTGCATAAGCAACACCTGCTATCTCTTCCGGTGTCGATGGAGCCGCAAAGACGAAAGGAATTAATGAAAAATCTCCTCCCGTCGCGTTAAGAAGTATTCCGGTACCGCAGAAAAAAGAATCGATCGCGTTCAAATCAGCGCCATTGACGGCAGCAGCGTCGAAATATGTTCCCGCGTCGATAAGACAGGCGGTATCGAGAGAGTTTTTAAAGGCAGTGTAATCAGACGGCTGGCTGATGATGACTTCGGTGACGCCGGAAAGTTCGAGAGCGCAGAAAGCGGCGACGTAATTCATTTCGGCATTTTTGGGGGAGTCTTTCAGGGCGTCTTCGAGTGCTTCAAAAGCCTTTTCTATCTTGCTGTTTTCACCGGTGCCCAACGCGTCCCACCCGTAATCGATCAGACGTTCGTCCGAAAGGTCCTTCGGGTCGTCCTGGAGAGAACCGAAAATACCGGTGGTATACAGATCCTGGCAGGCGACCTGCAGCATAAGCAGCAAAAGACAGACGCACGTCCCCATCATGATCGCTTTCATTTTCCCCATATGTTCCTCCTTTTCTCTATCGGCCATAATCGGCATAAAAGATAGAGACGTTCACCCCCTCAATCAGAGTGCCAGCCGCGCGGCCACTTCTATGGCAGAGCACGAATTGGGGACATCGCCGGCACTTGTTCCCCGTTCGGTGGTAAAGAATGCCATATTTATATCGAGAAACCAGAGCTTGACACCCGCACCGAGACTGAAATGACCGCCTGCGAATCCCGCCTTGAGGCTGAATATTTCGAATAATGTCGCTTCCGCCCCGATGTGAAGCAAAAGTAACGGATCCCTGTGCTCGGCGAATACTTCGACAATATCCTGAAGATCCAGATGGAAAACAGGTTTAACGATATCCTCCAGGTCCCCGAGGTCGGGATGAACGGATACGCCGGCACTCACATTCATGGGGATGATATACCGTTCCTCCGGTTTCTCCGCGTCTTCGGGAAAGACGCCCGAGTCGGCCAAAGAGGTCATGATTTCGTCAAACGTGCTTTCACGATAATCGAAAAGCGTCCCCCCGATATCCCTGAACGAAAGCCCGCATTTGATAATCCCGAAATCCGCGATAAGTCCCGCATCAAAGCCGATACCGATACCGCTCAAAGCCGGCGCATTGTCGAGCACCCCGATGACGTCACTTCCCCCCGTGATATATTCTTCAAAAAGCCGCACGGCGAGCGTTTCGGTAACGGGAACATACACCCGGGCCATGGGCCTGACATCGGCCCCGATACTGAGGCTGAATCCGGGAAAGGTGAACAAATAAGCGTATCCCAGCACAAAACCGAGGGTCATATGCACGCTTCCGTCCGTCTGTGTCAACTCTTCATTCCCGTGAAGATACGAATCGAAAACAAATGCAGCACCGATGCCAAGCCCCGCCTTGACGAAACTGATCAGCCCGGCATAGCCGCCCCCGTATCCGCCCGAAGAAACAAGGTCGGTCAGCAGGCGGTCGGCACTTACACTCGAACTGTGATGAAGCGTCATCAGGGTAAAAGGATCAGAGTAGCCCCACGGGGTAATTGAGGCAATGGTAAGACCTCCGTCCCCGACGGCAAACCCCGCGGGATTATAAAAAAGTGAATTGTATCCGTTTGCATCGGCGGTAAAGGCCCCTCCCTGGGCCATGACGGCCGGATTGACGGGAAGAAAGGGCGGCTGTTTACTCACCGGACCCCCATCCTGTGAAAAAGAATATACGCCAGCCACCAGCATGAACATACTGAATAGTATAATATATTTCAACATATTAATCATCTTATCCATCTCATTCATCCTCCTCGACGTCCTCTGCCATCCGATCGTTCATCTTTCCCGTTTCAGGGTTGCCTCTTTCCGTTTGTATTTTTTTCAGTATGCACGCCCGATCCTGAAAAAAACCTCCGACTCCGGCAGGCAAGGCTTTTCCACCGCCCGTTGCCGGCCATACTTCTTCATCCCGAGCATCACTTCCCCTTTGTTTTTGTTATGACATTATAAATCAGCGAGAAGGCCGTACATCCTTCTAATAAACAATATATCTCTTTTTCCATAAAAATCCAAAATTTCACCCTTCCCCGTTATTTTTTTCTCTTCCACCGTCAGTGATTCCCTTCCCGGTCCTACTGCAACAGGCGCCGCCCGGTCATATCAGCATCCTGCAAAAGCGTGCGTTCACCGGGTCCCCGGTTTTCTCGATAACCGCCTCGGCGAGCCTGCCCCTTACCGCCTCTTTTTCCGGAATACCCGCGATGGAAAGCCGTATATAATTGTCGGACAATCCCTGAAATATCACCTTCCCATTATCATCATTATAAAGGCTTTTTTCAAGTATGACACGGACCCTTTTTCCCCTGAAGCCGGAAATATAGGTATCCGAAAGGATTTTAGAGAGAGAGAGAAGCTCCGCAACTCTTTTCTTCACCACCGACGCTTTCACGCGATGCGTTAAAAGCCAGGCTTCCGTTCCTTTTCTCGGTGAAAACGGAAAAACATGCAGGGCGGATAATGCGCACGAAGTAATGAGTTCCCGGGTCAACGCGAAATCTTCATCCCCTTCACCGGGAAAACCGACGATTATATCCGCACCGATAAAACAATCCGGCTTTACCGCCCTGAGCAGGCGGACGGTTTCCCTCACCCTTTCCGCATTGTAGCGGCGCTTCATCCCGCCGAGTATCCGGTCGGAACCGGACTGTACGGGAAGATGGAAATGGGAACAAATACGGGTATCGGAGAGGACATCCGCAAGTTCATTATCGATCCGTTCGGGTTCGAGGGACGTCAGTCTGATACGGGCGCTGCGGACTTCAGCGAGAATCCTCTTTAACAGGGAAACAAGCGTTTCACTTCCATAACAGTAGTCGGTGATATTGATTCCCGTACAGACAATCTCCCTGAATCCCTTTTCCTCGAGGAAACGTATCCGTCTGATTATTTCCTGCGGGGAAAGGCTTATCGAAGGGCCCCTTGCAAGCGGGACCCTGCAATACGTACATCGATAGCTGCATCCATCCTGGACCTTGAGAAATGCCCTGCTGTGGAGGAGAACGTCGTCCGTATAAAACCGGAAACACGCGGTGAAAGATCGCTCTTCCCGGGTTTCAAGGAACCCGGTGATGAATGCTTTTTTTTCTTCAATCGAAGCGTCGAGAAACGCTTTGACGGGAAGACGGTCGAACATATCGAGAAGAACCGCCTTGCGGTGTTGGGGAACGACAACGACATTCTCCGCGATGCGGGAAAGATACGGCCCGTCCAGCTCGGCGTAACATCCGGTAATGATGATGAGCGCATGGGGATTCTCCTTGACGGAGAACCGGATGGCCCTGCGACATTTCTGGTCGCTTTTCGAGGTAACGGTACAGGTATTGACGACACAGATGTCCGCTTCTTCTCCTGCGGAAACAAGGCTGATACCTCGCCGGCGCAGCGTACAGGCAATCGCTTCGCCTTCGGCCTGATTGACCTTACAGCCGAGTGTTTGAAGCAGCACTTTCATCCGACAAACACTTTCATCCGACAAACACTTTCATCCGACAAACACTTTCATCCGACAAACACTCTCATCCGTCAAGCACTCTCATTCCGCCAGTTTCTGTTCAACCGATTTTTTCCCCCGTTTTGCCTCCGAATGGTCCTGGTTGAGTTTCAGCGCGTTCTCATAGGCTTCGAGTGCCGCCCGGTAATTTTTGCCCATCTCGCGCGCGTATCCCAGCCGCGCCCACCAGTCCGCCTGCTTGTTGTCATAGTGAAGGGCCGTCGAGAACGCGATATCCGCATTGTTGAACTCGCCCAGCCGTATAAAAATCTCTCCCATATAATTATAAATGATACTTATGTTTTTATCCGCAACGGCAATGGAAACGTATTCTTCACAATATTTCAGGGCTTTGTCGTTGTCGCCGAGATAATAATACGCTTCGACGGCGCTATATATATTTCTCTTGTCATAGCGTGATATCTTGAGTGCCTTTTCCGTATATCTGGCCGCATCTTCGTATTTTTTCTGGGCTAAAAGCGCCCACACTAAAACGACATAGGAATCGAGCCGTTTTGGCGTCTCCTCCAGTTCCGCAAGGCATACCTTTTCCGCCTCGGCATATTTCTGCTGCCTGTACAAAGCGAGTGCGTCGGGTTTCTCCTGCGCAAGCGCGGCTATCGGAACAAGGAAACAGAAAACAAGAATGAACCTCCGCAATCTACCGGCCATAATTATCCCCCTGTCCGCTTCCCTTCATAATACAATTCCCGTTAAACCGCGCACCGCTTTCGATTTCAATCTCGGGGGTCACAATGTCACCGGTCACAATGGCGGTGGAAAAGAGCTCCACCTTCGCATCCGCTGTGATATTGCCATTTATTTTCCCTTTTGCGGAAACGATATGTGCCTTGATTTGCGCCTCTACTTCCGCCCCTTCGTCAATATACAGATCTCCACTGGCATCGATTTCACCATTGATCTTGCCTTTTACCATAAGCGGTTTGTTGAAACTCACCATACCGGTAAAATCGATATCGTCGGCCAGAATGGTATCGATATTGTTTTCCTCGACCTTTTTTATCCTTACTTCAAGCATACGTTTTCCTCCTCCCGCAACTATACTACCGTCAGAGACATTAATTGTCAACAGAACTCCCGACGGCCTCATTCCCGGGTACCGCGCCCGGCGGACCTATGGAAAAAAAACGCTATACCCTGTATAATGGCACCGTAATGGAATACAGGGTTCAACGGATTATCGAAACGATAAAAGCGTCTCTCACGAGGGACGGCAGGTGGCGTCTTCCCACCGACAACCTGATCCGGCTTCTCGATATCGATCCGGCCGAGTTTTACAGAACACTCTACCGTGAAAAGGACAACCTTCCCTTATTCGACATGATAGATTTATTTACGGATAACGATGCGGGAAATCTCATTGCCCTTCTCGAGGAGATCGAACGATTACCGCTCATCGATAAAAAGGACTCCAGAAGCGAATATCCGCCGTTACCCCGCCGTAACGGATCGAGGATCGAAGAAGCCTTTGTAAAGGCCGGACTCTTTATTCCACATTCGGACAGAATCGAACTGATGGAATGTTTTATTTCTGAAGTCAATGCCCGGCTTTCCGCCCATTCGATACACCATGAGGATTTTACATCCATGTACGGCGTCGCAGGAGATTTTTACCGCGCACTCGATATGTATTACGCCGAATATTTCTCTCTCGGGCCGATGATCGAAAAAGCCTGTTTACGTTTTATAGAAAAAAAACACCTCGATACAACCGCATACGCGACCGTCCCGGCATATCTTTATTCGCTGTTTCAACGCCATATTTTCGATCCCCGCGGACTTTTTCTGTTCATCGAAAAAAAACTGCACTCCTTCATAAATAAAAATAACGATTCCGAACAGGATGAAAAACCCGTCTCCGACATCACACGGGCAAAAAGAATACTCGGTCTCGAATCAGGTCTTATAACCCGGAAGCGATTGAAAAAGCGATACGTCACCCTCATGAAAACCTATCATCCAGATATTAATCCGGAAGGACTTGAAATGTGCAAGCGGATTACCTCGGCCTATTCCTTTCTCCGCACGGTCATATCATAACGCCCGGGCCGTTAATCCGAGACGAGGGGATATTCCAGCCGTTTCCAGCCGACGATCCCCTCTCCCATATTGTATACACGATGAAAACCCAGCCGTTCGAATATACTCATCGCCTTTCCGCTTCTGTTTCCGGTTCTGCAATAAACAAGCCAGGTCGCGTTTTTATCGAGTTTATCGAGTTCTTCCTCGAATGCGGCTGAATAATAATCGAGGAGAATGGCGTCCTCCAGATGGCCGTCATCATATTCTGCCGGAGTTCTGATGTCGAGAATATGAAAATCATCTTTTCCCTCATTCTCCAGGACGAGTTTATATGCGGACTCGGGTGTTATGGTCTTAACCATCTGTTCTCCCTCCCCTCTGCTGTTATTCGGTTCCGAAAAACAACCGGAAAATGAAAATAAAATCATTAATATAACTATTCTATTAAACATTTTTTCCTTACTCCTCTTATTAGATTACTTATTTGGTAAATTTAAGAAAAAAAGAGTTTCAGGGCAAGGGAATGTGACGGAATTTCAGAGGTTTCCCGCGTGGTGTTTCGATTTCCTTTTGAGGAAGCATATCACGAAACAGGACCCGACACCGACGGATGCGCCTATCGAATCGGAAAAAAAATCGAAGATATCCGGAGTCCTTCCGGTAAAGGATTGCAGTACTTCGATAATCCCGCCATAAAGGGAAAGCAGAATAACAAGAAGCACCGCCTTTTGTATCACAGAGCGCCTCTCCCCGATAAACGACAAAAACGAAAGAACTCCCAATACCGTATATACGGAGGTATGGAGGAGTTTGTCGAACCAGTCTATCCCGGGCGGATTGATGATAATTTTCGGTATAAGGGAAAAAACCAGGATAAAGACGGCGGCTGAAAAGAAAGCCGCCTGCAACAATCTCCGTGCCGCCATCAACGCCCCCGATCGCATCTTTTGTCGATCCGGATAATTGCCCCGACCGGCCGTCTCCATAATGACGAGACATCCCGCCGATACCACTCGAGGAAAATTCCGCATATATGCCGCCCATTGTTCGCCGTGAGCATCCGTTATGATTTCTTCTTCCTGAACGCGAGGCCGTCCTTTGCCTTTCCGACGATAACCGCATCCCCCTCGTTGATGTTCCCGGCGAGAATCTGTTTAGCCAGGGGATTCTGGATCAGGTTCTGAATCGTCCGTTTCAGCGGACGCGCACCGAATTGCGGATCATACCCGATCTCGGCGAGATAGGCTTTTGCATCGTCACTCACTTCGATGGTCATCTTTTTTTCTTTGAGGCGTTCTCTGAGATATCCGATCTGGATATCGACGATGGATAGTATTTCCTTTTTACCGAGACGCTTGAAGGTGATCGTCTCGTCGATCCTGTTCAAAAACTCCGGCTTGAACGTTGCTTTGAGAAGGGTGTCGATATCGGCCTTGACCTCATCGATATTCTTCGCAGCCTGGATAAGATCGCTTCCGATATTACTCGTCATAATGATGATACTGTTTTTGAAATCGACGATACGTCCCTGGCCGTCGGTGAGCCTTCCTTCGTCGAGAAGCTGGAGAAGTACATTGAAGACATCGGCATGCGCCTTTTCGATCTCGTCGAAGAGTACCACCGAATACGGTCTGCGTCTGACCGCCTCCGTAAGCTGGCCCCCTTCCTCGTATCCGACATATCCGGGGGGCGCTCCGATCAACCGGGAGACGGTATGTTTTTCCATGTATTCACTCATATCGATCCGGGTCAGGGCCTTTTCGTCATCAAAGAGAAACTCTGCGAGTGTTTTCGCGAGTTCCGTCTTTCCGACACCGGTGGGCCCGATGAACATAAAGGTACCGAGCGGTTTGGCGATATCCGAAAGGCCGGCCTTGTTCCGGCGGATCGCGTCCGAAACCGCCCTGATCGC